>RDYY01000483.1 GCA_004293505.1 Sphingobacteriia bacterium
GCGCCGATTGCCCATGCCTAAAATTTAGGGTTAAGTTAAACATTTGCCTTTGTTCCAAGGTTATCTTTGCACCATGAACCGCCACCCCATCCACTCCCAAGCTCCCAAAAAGACCAAGTCCCTTGGCCCAAAACAAGGGTTTTGGCCAAAAAGACTGCTTGTTTTCGCAGTGCTTCTTTTGGTAGGACAAGTGGCCATGGCACAATGCAGCATTTGTACCAAGACGGCTTCTCAGTTGGGAGAAGGTCCCGCTTCGGCTTTGAATTCGGCCATCATTTATTTGGCTGCAGCACCCTTGGCCCTTGGCCATCATGGGATTCATTGGATGGCGTTGGTGGAAGAACGAAAAATCTATTCGCGAATAAAAATCAGGTTCTCGTCTTGTAAACTACAAGAAAAAGGATATTGGCTGATGGCTTTGAACACAGCTTGGGAACAACCTTTTTTCATGTTGTCGTGCAGTTCAATCACAATGGCCTTGGTGCGGGGCAACCAATAATCTGTACCACTGGAAAACACTTCTTTCTCGGCACCTTCTATGTCAATTTTCAACAAATCAATTTGGTCCCATCCTTCGCCCCGCATGATGGTTTCTAAGCTAACAGCGGGTATGGCATCGGGGTGATCGGCGTCCGTTTCTGCCACCATGAAAGCATTCTTTACCCCTTCTGTATTGGTGATGGCCAAATAAACATCCTTGTTCCAAAGCCCCATGCAATTGGCTTTTACTTGGGGATAGGCCGCAATGTTTTTCAAAACCATTTGAAAATTTTCCCGGCTGGGTTCAATGGCAACAATTTTAGCTTTGGGATAGCGGTGCGCGAAATAAACAGATGCCAATCCAATGTTGGCGCCAGCATCTACAATGGTTTGGGGCATAAAAGGAAAATCAATCCCATATTGGTCACGCAAAAAAACCTGGTCAAAAGTATAATAGTCTGAAGTGCCTTTTCGCAAGAAAAATGGTGCCCCATATTTGGCCACAGATAATTTGCCGTAGGGTTTCCACTTGAC
>RDYY01000012.1:0-1505 GCA_004293505.1 Sphingobacteriia bacterium
CACAAGAGGTCAATTTCCCAGTGTTTCCAGCGCCAGTTTCGGGTAATCAAAACAAAGCCCTGGGCTTCTAGAAAAGCCAGGGCCAGGTCTTCGCCTGTTTTTCCCAAAGTCAAATGGGGTGGAATCATTTTTTTCTGTGCGCAAGATTAGCCCCTGTTTTGGCGTTATGCAAGCGTAAAAGCTACCCACATGCACCAGATTCCACGGATATTTACCCTCAAAGGCGTTGTTCAACCCTATGCGTGGGGTGGATCGGATTTTATTCCCCAATTGATTGGCCAGCCCGCTGATCACGCTGTTCCGGCAGCTGAGTATTGGTTGGGTGCCCATCCATCGGCCCCAGCCCAAGCGCAAATACCAGGGGGCCCCGTGGCATTGGTTGATTTGATTCAACAAGATCCTGTGGGTTTGGTGGGAGAGACGGTGTGGTCCCGCTTTGGTGAATTGCCTTATTTGTTCAAGGTCTTGGACGTGAACGATATGTTGTCTATTCAAGTGCATCCGACCAAGGCCGAGGCAGAGAAAGGGTTTGATGCCGAAGAAGCAGCAGGTGTGCCCCGCCATGCTCCCCACCGCAATTACAAAGACCGCAACCACAAGCCAGAAGTGATGGTGGCTTTGAGTGAGTTTTGGCTCTTGCATGGCTTTAAAAAAGCTGCAGCCATAGAAGAAACCCTTTTGTCTATCATAGAATTCAACGTCTTTCTCCCTTTGTACCGAAAAGAGGGGTTGGCTGCTTTTTACCAACTCTTGATGGAGATGGACCAAACCGATGTCAACAGTTTGCTGATGCCCTTGGTGAAGCGCGAAATTCGCCGCAAACAAAATGGAGAATTGGATCCCCACCAGCCCGGTTGGTGGGTGGCCAAATGGTACGAGAAAACAGGGCTGACCGATCAAATTGACCGGGGCATTTTTTCCATTTATTTGTTCAACATTGTCAAAGTAGAACCGGGGGAAGCGGTCTTTCAAAAAGCGGGTATTCCCCACGCGTATTTGCAAGGCCAAAACATGGAACTCATGGCCAACAGCGACAATGTTTTGCGGGGTGGGCTTACGCCCAAACATGTGGATGTGCCCGAACTGATGAAGCATACCCTTTTTGAAGACACCATCCCACAAGTCATGAAAGGGCAACCCTTGCGCGAAGGAGAAACCTTGTATCCCTGCCCCGTGCCCGATTTTGGTTTGAGCAGGATTGTATTGGATGGCAGCATGTCTTATGTGGCACAAGCGCATTCCTTGGAAATTTTCATGGTCATTGAGGGTGGGGTGGTCATCAACCAATCTTTGGTGGCCAAAAAAGGCGAGGCATTTGCGGTATTGGTAGGGGAGGACTACCAATTGACTGCCAGTGGCAAAGCCACGCTGTACAAGGCTTTTGTGCCCCAATAAAGGTTTTACACAGGATGGGTAAAAAAGCCCATGGTCTAATCTGATTTCGGCCTATTTTTGCCCCCTACAATTGTGACTTCATGAAATGGAATAAATCCCTGTTGACTGCT
>RDYY01000012.1:1552-5448 GCA_004293505.1 Sphingobacteriia bacterium
TGTTTTCAGGAGCCATTTTTGTGAAAGACAAAAAATGGGCCTTTCTCTTGCCCTTGGTGTCCATGCTGGTGTCTGATGCTTTGTACCAAGTATTGTATTGGCAAGGTTGGAGCGATATCCCGGGCTTTTACAAAGGACAAGCCATCAATTATTTGTTGTTTGTGGGGCTGACTGTTTTGGGTTTTGCCATCAAAGAAAATTCCTGGAAATCTAAAGCAATGGCTGCCCTAGCAGGTCCCACGGTTTATTTTTTGGTCTCCAATGGTTTGGTTTGGATGAAAGGCGGTGGTTGGCATAGGCCCAAAACAGTTGAAGGTTTGGTGCAGACCTATGTGGACGGATTGCCTTTTTACCCCAACAGCATTTATGCCACTGTTTTCTTTGGGTTGATTTTGTTCACGGTTTATCGTTTGCTGGTGCCCCGTTCTGAGGCCAGCATGGCTTCATAGCCCTCGTCTACCAACAGTTCCTGTGCATCGGCCGCCGTTGTGGCCAATTCATCACAACGGTTATTGAAGACATTATCGGCATGGCCTTTTACCCAATGAGTGGTCACTTGGAAATCTTTGGCCAGTCGATGATAAGCTGTCCACAAATCCTTGTTTTTTTTGCCCCCTTTGAAATCGGTGCGGATCCAATTGTCCAACCACTTTAAGCGAATGGCATCGGCCACATATTTGCTGTCTGTGAATACATGCACTGGAATTTTTTTGGTCTTGAGTGATTCCAAAGCGCGAATAACAGCCAAGAGTTCCATGCGGTTGTTGGTGGTCAACCGGTAGCCAGCAGAGAGTTCTCTTCTTTGGTCACCCCACAACAGAACAACCCCATAACCACCCGGTCCTGGATTGCCACGGGCTGCGCCATCGGTATACACATGCAAAGGATGCGACATGGCGGCAAGATAATCAACTAGACCTGAAAAACACCTGTGGCCAATTTCTCTATTTCGGTGTTGTGTGCTGCCGCTTGCAAGGCTTCTGCCAGGTGAAGCCGCGTGCTGGCTGGGTCAATGATGGCATCTACCCACAACCGGGCAGCAGCATATTGGGGACGGGTTTGCTCGCTGTACTTGGCTTGAATGTCTTTCAACAAATTGGCTGCTGTTTCAGGATCAATTTTTTGGCCCTTGTTTTCCAAATTGCTGACTTGGATTTGCAAGAGGGTTTTGGCTGCTTGTTCGCCACCCATTACGGCAATTTTGGCCGAGGGCCAGGCATAAATAAAACGGGGATCATAGGCTTTGCCACACATGGCATAATTGCCTGCACCGTAAGAATTGCCCACGATGACTGTTATTTTAGGGACCACCGAATTGGCTACAGCATTCACCAGCTTGGCGCCGTCTTTGATGATGCCGCTGTGTTCACTGCGGCTGCCCACCATGAAACCCGTGACGTCTTGTAAAAACACCAAGGGAATTTTTTTCTGGTTGCAATTCAAAATAAACCTGGCGGCTTTGTCGGCGCTGTCGTTGTAAATGACACCCCCAATTTGCATTTCTCCTTTTTTGCTTTTGCACACCAAACGTTGGTTGGCCACTATGCCAACGGCCCAGCCTTCTATGCGGGCATAACCACATAAAATGGTTTTGCCATAGTCTTTTTTAAATGCATCAAAACTGCCGGCGTCTACAATGCCTTCAATGATCTGCATCATGTCATAGGGCTTGCTGTTGTTGGCAGGTATGGCGCTGCGCAATGTTTCTGCTGGAAGGGCAGGGGCCACAGGGGAAATGCGGTTAAAGATGGGCGTGGGCGCAGCGCCCAATTTGGACATGATTTTTTTGATCTGGTCCAAACAGGCTTCTTCGGTAGGGAATTTATAGTCGGCAATGCCACTGATTTCGGTGTGGGTTACCGCGCCACCCAAGGTTTCGTTGTCAATCTCTTCTCCAATGGCTGCTTTGACCAAATAAGACCCAGCCAAGAAAATGCTTCCTTTGCCTTCTACCATCAAGGTTTCATCGCTCATGATGGGCAAGTAAGCGCCGCCCGCTACACAAGCGCCCATGACAGCCGCAATTTGGGTGATGCCCATGGCGCCCATGCGGGCATTGTTGCGAAAGATGCGGCCAAAATGTTCTTTGTCGGGAAATATTTCATCTTGCATGGGCAAATAAACCCCTGCACTGTCCACCAAATAAACGATCGGTAAACGGTTCTCCATGGCGATCTCTTGCAAGCGCAAGTTTTTCTTTCCACTGATGGGAAACCAAGCCCCTGCTTTTACGGTTTGGTCATTGGCCACCACTACGGTTTGGCGGCCGCTGATATAGCCGATGCCCGCCACGGTTCCTCCAGCTGGGCATCCGCCCTGTTCGGCATACATGCCAAAACCCGCGTACAAGGCAATTTCAATGAAGGGCATGCCTTCATCACAGAGATAAGCTATCCTTTCGCGCGGGGTTAGTTTGCCCCTTTCTTTTTGTTTTTCGATGGCTTTTTTTCCGCCACCCAAGTGCAGCATACGGGTTTCTTCTTGTATCTTTTCCATCAAATCCAACATCCAAGCCATGGCTTCTGGTTGCCCCTTTTGCATATACGAACAGTTGTTAGTTTGCAAAGATAGGGGTTTGGGCTTCACCGTTGTTCTACCCTTCAATTCCCTTAATTTTAAAGCAGCATGACCTACGACTACATCATCATTGGGGCTGGTTCGGCCGGCTGCGTTTTGGCCAATCGGCTATCTGCCCAACCTGGTTTTAAAATTTTGTTGATTGAAGCCGGAGGGCCCGACAGCAAACTGGAAATCCAAATTCCTGGGGCATATTCCAAATTGAACCGGACCGAAGTAGACTGGCAATTTTGGGGAGAAGCCCAGCCCACATTGGACAACCGAAAACTCTATATTCCCCGTGGCAAAACATTGGGCGGTAGTTCCTCTACCAATGCCATGGCCTATGTAAGGGGCAACAAAGCAGACTTTGACCAATGGGCGGCAGCCGGAAACCCGGGTTGGTCCTATGCCGATGTCTTGCCTTATTTTCTGCGCTCCGAATACAATGAAAATTTTGACAATGCTTACCATGGCAAAGAAGGAGAGTTGTATGTAGGGTGGAGCGAGCAACCCTCAGTTTTTGCCCGGGCTTTTGTAGATGCTTGCACCCAAAACGGCATGGTGGAAAACCCCGACTACAATGGAGAGGAACAACTGGGTGCCCACCTCTTGCAATTCAATATCCGCAACAACCGCCGCCACAGTGCAGCAGATGCTTTTTTAAAGCCCATCATGAACCGCCCCAACCTGACCGTGAAAACAAGGACCATGGTCAAACAAATCTTGGTCGAGAACGGAAGGGCAGTAGGGGTTGAAGTCATGACCCCTTATACAGAGGCAGAACGCATCAATTGTACACGGGAAGTGATTTGTACAGCTGGGGCCATTCAGTCGCCCCACCTGTTGATGCTATCAGGTATTGGTGACCCAGAAGTGTTGCGCAAAGTAGGCTTAGATGTTGCGGTGTCATTGCCTGGAGTGGGGAAAAACTTACAAGATCATTTTTGGTCTGGGGTCAGTGCTCCTGCCAACCAAGCCACGGGCAATGCGCTTTTGAAGCCTTGGAACATGACCAAGGCCTTGCTTTCTCATTTGTTGTTTCGTTCGGGTCCATTGGGCAACAGTCCTTTGGAAGCCAATGCTTTTTATGCTACGCAAAAAGGGGCCTTACAGCCCGACCTACAATTTCATTTTGTTCCCCTGGGCATCAACCCGGACTACAGCACAGACATTTATGACATGCGCACCTACAGCAAGGCCAATGGATTGGGCATTTTGGCCATTTTGTTGCACCCAGAAAGCAGGGGATGGGTGGGATTAAAGACCCGCAACCCCAAAGATTTTCCCTTGGTGCACCACAATGTGTTGGACCAATCCAAAGACTTAGAGACCTTGGT
>RDYY01000012.1:5454-19408 GCA_004293505.1 Sphingobacteriia bacterium
AGCATTGGTAGCGCACATCCAGAAAACCCTGGAGACCCTTTATCACCCAGTTGGAACCTGTAAAATGGGGACCGATGAAATGGCCGTGACCGACCACCAATTGAAAGTGCGCAAAGTGAGGGGGCTGCGGGTGGCCGATGCTTCCATCATGCCCACCATTGTGTCGGGCAATACCAATGCCGCTACCTACATGATTGCAGAAAAAGCGGCTGATATGATCTTGGCAGCTGCTGGTTAGTCGTGTCATTTGTACACATTGTTCACTACCTTTGCCAAAACGATGCTTGTGGCAACCAAGACACCCATGAACAAAGGCGAAAAAGCAGCTAAAAAATCAGCTGGACCAACTGATAAAAAAACGGCAACACCCAAAAAATCGGCAGCGCCCAATGCAAGTGTTGATGCGCCCACGTCACAACAAGTTTCTGCTAAAAAAACTGCTGTAAAAAAAGCTGCTGCTCCTAAAAAAGCTGCTGCACCCAAAAAGCCTACTGCTCCTAAAGAATCGGTAGCTCCTAAAAAATCGGCCCGCGCCAAGCAAGCTGTTAAAGAAACCCATCCTTCTTTTAAAGTCCTGCACTTTCAAGTCAAGTTCAAGACCATTCACGGACAACAATTGTTCTTGACAGGCAAGCATCCCTTGTTGGGCAATGGGGAACCCAACCATGCCATTCCCTTGGCTTATTTGAATGAAGACACTTGGACCACCAGTGTAGAATGGACCGATGAAGCTGTTCCTGCTGCCGTTGAATATGGTTATTTTTTACAAAATGCCGACGGTTCCATTTCTTGGGATGAATCGCGCGGACGTTTTCTTCCATTGCCCACACCAGAACAGCCGGTGTTAAGGGTCATTGATGTGTGGAACCATCCGGGTTATGCAGAAAATGTTTACAGTGCCCCCGCATTTCAAGCAGTGCTTTTGCCTCGCCCAACAACCCCCTCTGCCCCCCGCAAATCCCGCAAAAAGGCTACGCATTTGTTTCGCATCAAAGCCCCTCTTTTGCAAGCGGGAGAAAAAGTTTGGCTTTCAGGTGCTGGGTTGGCCTTGGGAGAATGGAACAAAGAACAAGCCATTCCGCTCGCATACAACAGCCAAGTGCAAGCTTGGGAAACCGCTGTGGATTTGCAAGCCAGTAGTTTTCCTTTGGCCTATAAATATGCTTTGGGCAGCGCCGAGAAAAATGCCCCATTCTTGTTTGAATCTGGCGACAACAGGGTCTTGTTTGAATCAGGATCTTCCGTATCACAAACCGTTTTGCAAGATGGCTTTATCCGTTTTGCAGACAGGGGCTGGCGCGGGGCTGGTGTGGCCATGCCCGTGTTTTCTTTGCGCACCGCCAAAAGCTGGGGAGCAGGAGACTTTACCGATCTTCAAGCTTTGGCCGATTGGGCTGCACAAGTTGGGCTGCGGTTGATTCAACTCTTGCCCGTCAACGATACCATAGCCAACCGCAGTTGGACCGATTCCTATCCCTATGCCGCCATCTCGGCTTTTGCCCTCCATCCCCTTTACCTGAATCCAGCTGACATGGCCACGCGTGCAGGGGTAGACAGTTTGGCCGAGTTTGAATCCGCCCGCTTGGCCCTCAATGCATTGCCAGAAGTTGATTATGAGCAGGTCTTGGCTTTGAAAGAAAAAATAGCCCGGTTGTGCTTTGCCCAATCTGGTAAAAAGCAATTGAGCAGTTCTGGCTTCAAAGCCTTTTTTGACCAAAACAGTCTTTGGTTAAAACCCTATGCCATTTTCTGTGCTTTGCGCGATGCCCATGGCACAGTGGATTATACGCAATGGCCTGCCCACCAACAATATGATGCAGCTGCTGCAGATTGGGCCCAAGCCAACCCAGCCCAGGCCGATGCAGTAGCTTATTATTATTTTGTACAATACCATTTGCACTTGCAATTGCAAGCTGCAACCGCTTATGCCCACCAATTGGGGATTGTCCTTAAAGGCGATATCGCCATTGGGGTCTTTCGCCACGGGGCCGATACTTGGCAAGAACCCGAGCTTTTCCACATGGATTTCCAAGCAGGGGCTCCCCCTGATGATTTTGCGGTGACCGGACAAAACTGGGGCTTCCCCACCTATAATTGGGAAAAAATGCAAGCCACAGGATTTGCTTGGTGGAAGCGTCGCTTTGCCCAGATGTCCCATTATTTTGACGCATTTCGCATAGACCATATTTTGGGCTTTTTCCGCATTTGGAGCATCCCCATGGATGCGGTGGAAGGCATCATGGGACATTTTGTTCCTGCTTTGCCATTGCACATCCAAGCTTTTCACCAACAAGGGGTTTGGTTTGACCAAGCCCGCTATACCCGACCCTTCATCAACGAAGCTGTTTTGTGGGAAACCTTTGGTTACGACAATGAGTTGGTCAAATCGCTTTTCCTGAAAGCCTTGCCCCATGGCGAATATGAGCTTTTGCCGGCATTTGATACGCAACGCAAGGTAGAAGCCCATTTTGCAGCACTGGAACACGACGATCACCATGCCAAAATCCAACAAGGACTTTATGCTTTGATCAGCAATGTGATTTTGTTGGAAGCAGATGACAGCCAGCAAGCATTCCATTTCCGCATCGGCATGGAACAGACCACCAGTTTCAAACAATTGGCCCCAGAAACCCAAGCGGGTTTAAAGGCCATGTATGTGGACTATTTTTACCACCGCCAAGATGAATTGTGGAAAGCAGAGGCGCTGAAAAAATTACCTGCCCTCAAGCGCGAAACCAACATGATTGTTTGCGGAGAAGACTTGGGCATGGTACCTGCTTGTGTGCCAGACGTGATGAAGGATTTGGGCCTGTTGTCTTTGGAAATTCAACGCATGCCCAAAGATGCCAGCCGTGCTTTTTTCCATCCCAATGATGCACCTTATTTGTCTGTTGTCACTCCCTCTACCCACGACATGAGTACCATCCGGGGATGGTGGGAAGAAGACCCTGCCCAAACCCGTTCTTTTTACAACCATGAACTGGGACAATGGGGAGACCCACCCGTTTATGGTGAAGCCTGGATCAACAAGATTGTGGTGCAGCAACATTTGTATTCGCCCGCCATGTGGAGCATTTTTCAGTTGCAAGATTTGTTGGGCATGGACCCTGTTCTGCGCCGGGCTCAACCCAATGATGAACGGATCAATGTTCCCGCCAATCCCAAACATTATTGGCGTTACCGCATGCACCTCAGCCTGGACCAATTGCAACAGGAAGAGGCTTTCAATACCGAATTAAAAAACTTGTTGGCTGCAGCAGGAAGATAAATACTAAGCCGTGGAATTGATTTTTCGCGCCAGTGAGCTGGCTTTTGAATACCCCTTCACCATTTCAAATGGGCGCACCAAAACCCACCAACCTGCTGTGGTCGTGGGTTTGCAATTGGGGCCCTTCATGGGATGGGGCGAAGCACCAGCCATTGCCTATTACGGGGTAACGGTAGAGAACATGATGGCCACTTTGGCGGCCAAGCAAAAATTGATTGCCAAATTTGCTTTTACTACCCCTGATCGCTACTGGCATTATTTGCACCACTTGTTGCCCCAGGATCCTTTTTTGGTTTCGGCCTTGGACATGGCGGCTTGGGACTTGTTTGGACAAATGCGGCAACAGCCCCTGTATCAATTGTTTGGCACCCAGTGGACGCCAGCCTTGCCGCTGTGCGACTATACCATTGGCATTGACAGCATTCCTGTGATGTTGGAGAAAATGAAAGCCAAGCCTTGGCCCATTTATAAAATTAAATTGGGCACACCCGATGACATAGCCATTGTAAAAGCGTTGCGCGCCCAAACCGATGCCATCATTCGGGTGGATGCCAATGCCGGTTGGACCTTGGAACAAGCTTTGCAATTGATTCCGGCCTTGGCCGAATTAGGGGTAGAGTTTGTTGAGCAACCCTTGGCCAAAGACAATTGGGAAGACATGAAGACCTTGTATGCCCAATCCACCCTTCCTTTGTTGGCCGATGAGTCTTGTGTATTTGAAGCCGATGTGGCCCGTTGTGTAGGCCATTTTCATGGCATCAACATCAAGCTGACCAAGTGCAGTGGCATTACACCAGCATTGCGCATGGTGTCAAACGCCCGACAATTGGGATTAAAAGTCATGATGGGCAGCATGAACGAATCCACCCTGGGTTCTGCAGCCATAGGACATTTCTTGCCCCAATTGGATTATGTTGACATGGATGGTCCCTTGTTGCTGAAAGAAGACTTGGCCCGTGGTGTACAATTTGACAAAGGACGCATTGCTTTGTCTGGAAAACCAGGGCTGGGCATAGAGATGCTGTAAAGCTATTCTTTACATCAATTAGCTGAAAGGCAATTGAGCACTTATACCAGTTGTTTAAAACTTTGCAATGCTATTTTATCGATGGGCAGAGAAAACAAATCTTCTTGCCAATCCTTGGGGGCTACCCACCTGAATACTTCCCGGTCGGTGCGGGGATCGGCCAGTTGTTCGGCTGAAAAAGCGAAAGGCTTTGTTTGGGTAGTCAAATTTCCCAGATCTTCCAGAGCATGTACCCGGTAATAAATAGACAGGATTTGGTGACTGGGATCAAAAGCCGATACTTGAAAAAAATCCGTGGTATACAGGTGTTGCCCAACTTGTACCGACAAACCAGTTTCTTCTTTGAATTCTCTTTGTAAACAATCCCTGGTGCCTTCTCCAAACTCCAATCCGCCGCCGGGTAATTTGGTGTAGAATTTTCCCTTGATGATTTCGTCACTCACCAAAAGCCAGCCCCTGGTGTCGGTTAAAAAACCATAAACCCGTACATTGAACAAGGCCATGTTAAAACCATTTCTTTTTGTAGAAATAAGTGCCAATGACCACCGATACCACCAAGGAAATGATCACAGGAATGTAAAAAGCATGGTTGGAATGTTGGTAGGGGATTTCTACGTTCATGCCATACAAGCTTGTCACCAAGATGGGCAAGGACAAAATGATGGTGATGGATGTCAAGCGCTTCATGACATTGTTCAAATTGTTGCTGATGATGCTGGCAAATGCATCCATGGTACTGCTCAAGATATTGGTGTACACATTGGCCATTTCCAAAGCCTGGCTGGTATCAATGATCAAGTCTTGCAAAAATTCCCGCTCTTCTTCGGTCAGTCCCAAGAAATTGGTGCGTTCCATTTTCATCATCAACATTTCGTTGCTGCGCAGGGCAGTTACAAAATACACCAGGCTTTTTTGGATCCGCATCAGGTTCAACAAGTCTACATTGGAATTGCTGTCATACAAGCTTTGTTCGTATTGGTTGCGCCGGTGGTTGATTTCTTTCAGGTAGTCCAAAAATGTTTGCACCACTTTTTCAAAAACCTTCAAGACCATCATGTTGCGCTTGTCGGGGTGGCGCTTTTGAAATGTGCTGAGGAATTTTTTGATGGCCCCATTGTCAAATGAATTGACCGTGATGATTTGGTTGTGGGTCAGGATGATGCAAATGGGGATGGTGATGTAAAAGGCATCGCTGTCGTTGAAAGAATTGTTTTCGGTTGGGGTTTTGATGATGATGAACTTGACATTGTCTTCCAGTTCATACCGGGGTCTTTCATCAATGTCCAATGAGTCCCGCAAAAACTCAATGGGAATGTTCAATTCCTCACTCAAGCTCACAAATTCTTCTTCGCGAAACGGGGGTACCAGGTTGACCCAAACACCCATTTCAGATTTTTCAATCTCAACAGTTTGGCCATTTTGGTTTTTGAAATATTGGATCATGCGGCGGAGAAGTTTATTGTGCCTTGAAATACAAATTGGGCTGGGCCACTCAACCAAATGTCGGAGAAATCTTGGTCGCTTGTTCGGTTAAACCGCACTTGCAAAGGTCCGCCAAGGGTTTGGATTTGTCGTATTTGTTGGCCCCAGGTAGGTAGAGCGTGGGCCAGCGCAGCCGCCGTAACACCTGTTCCACAGCTATAGGTTTCGGCTTCAACCCCTCTTTCATAGGTCCGCACAAAAAGGGCTTCTCCTTGCGGGGCTACAAAATTGACATTGATGCCTTCGGCCAGAAAAGCAGGGCTGTTGCGAATGGCACGCCCAGCTGCAGCAACATCCATTTGGGCCAAATCACCTTGGGCCGGTGCTACATAGTGGGGTGAGCCTGTATGGAGCACAAAAGCATTGTCCATGGTTTGCCACCCGGACACGTTTTTCATTTCTAAGTGAACCCAATCTCTTTCATCTATGTAAGCTTGGTGTGGACCATCTACTGCCAAAAAACGATATGATTTTGCGCGAATGCCCTGGTGATGGGCAAATTGTACCAAACAGCGGCCACCATTGCCACACATGGTGCTGGGGGCCCCATCGGCATTGTAATAGGTCATGCCAAAATCAAAGCCTGGAACGGTTTCCAACAACATAAGGCCATCGGCCCCTACACCAAAACGCCGGTGACACCACTGTGCAACTTGGGCAGTTGACAGGTCAAGCATGCCATCACGGTTGTCTAAAATGATGAAATCATTTCCCGTGCCTTGGTATTTAAAAAAAGAAATGCCCATGCCGCAAGTTAACCAGAAAAACCCAATGGGGGAGAGGGCCTGGGTTGGGGTTTAGCGGGGCTGCAAATTGTTTTCGCAGTAAAGCAAAATTTGATCCAGGGTAGCTTCCAAGGGTTGCAATTGCGGTGCTTGAAAATGGCCCAAGGTCAAAGACATTTTGATCTGTGTTTTCAATTCTGCATAGACCCGGATGAACAATTCACTGTTGCGCTTCAACCTTTCTTTGTTGTCGCTAAAAGCCACAGCAGAAAGACGGGTACAGACCATGACAATGGAACGGCGCAACTGGGCAGTGAGCACAAATTTTTGTTGAACAGGAAGCAGGCAGGTAAGGTGGTACACCTGTTTGGCTGAGGCCATGGCATACTGGTACACAGACATGTCGGGACGGATTATTTCTGACATGGGGACAAATTACAGGCTTTCTGCACCCGACCCAAAAAATCAAGCCAAATCAGCAATGATGGGAAGGCAGGTTTGTAGCAAATTTTCTACCGCTTTGGCCCCATCCAGGCTAAAGGTTTGGCTCACGCGGTTTGCAACTATTGCGCTGATACTCAAACAGTTGTGTTGTAAAATTCGACCCAGTCCAAAGAGGGCACTGGTCTCCATTTCAAAGTTGGTGATGTGGTGGTTGCCATACCTGAAACTTGGTAGTTGCTCAATGAGGTCGGGAAGGGACAAAGCACCCCGCAGGACCCGGCCTTGGGGGCCATAAAATCCTGGACAAGTAACCGTGATGCCATGGGAAAATCCTTGTACAAAATGTTTGAGCAAAGCAGAAGAAGCGCCAAACAAATAAGGTTGGATGCCTGCTTGTTGCACGTGGGTATGTTGCTCAAAAGCATTCAGGATTTCAATTTCCTCAGGGTTGTTTTCGTGCCGATAAAACAGCATCAAATTGTCTATTCCCAAGCCGTGGGTACTGACCACAAAGCTGTCCACCGGAATCTGGGCTTGTAAAGCCCCCGACGTACCCAAGCGAATCAAGTTTAGTTTTTGGTGTTGGCTTTTTACTTGTCGGGTGCTGAAATCAATATTGGCCAAAGCATCCAATTCATTCAAAACAATGTCGATGTTGTCTGGACCAATGCCAGTTGACACCACAGAAAGTCTTTTTTGTCCAATATAGCCCGTGTGGGTAATGAATTCGCGGTGCTGGTGTTTGCTTTCTATGCGGTCAAAATATTTGCTGACTTCGCCCACCCGATCGGGGTCACCTACGGTTACTATGGTGGAGGCCAATTCTTCGGGCCTGAGGTTCAAGTGGTAAACAGCCCCTCGGGCATTGATGATCAATTCGCTTTCAGCAATCTTCTTCATGGCATAGAATTCAAGCGAATTTCGGTTAAAATGCATTTAGAATTTTAATTTTACTGCCTTTGCGCTATTTTTGCCACCCCTTAGGGTCCTGTGGCCGAGTGGCTAGGCAGAGCTCTGCAAAAGCTTCTACAGCGGTTCGAATCCGCTCGGGACCTCCTCTAAAAACCAAAGCCGCCCAACAGCGGCTTTTTTTGTGCCCCATGGTTTTTGGGTTTGGCCACCAAAGTCTTGGTTGAAAGTGACAAAAGTCACTTTTTAAGCCCATTGAATGGTTCAATTTTGTTGCGTAAACCATTTGCCATGAAAATTGAACAAATCTATACGGGTTGTTTGGCCCAAGGGGCATATTATATTGTTGACAAGGGGGAAGCAGCCATCATTGATCCCTTGCGGGAGCCCAAACCTTATTTGGATAAATTGGCAGCAGAAGGGGTCAAATTGAAATATATTTTCGAGACCCATTTTCACGCCGATTTTGTGAGTGGACACGTAGACCTGCGACAAGTCACAGGTGCTGACATTGTGTATGGTCCTGGTGCTGAATGTGCATTTGGATGCATAGCTGCCCAAGATGGCCAAGTATTTAAAGTGGGAGATTTGTCCATTGTTGCCTTGCATACACCTGGTCATACCCTGGAAAGCACCACTTATTTGCTGCGGGATGCACAAGGCAAGGACCATTGCATCTTTAGTGGGGATACCCTGTTTTTGGGCGATGTAGGTAGGCCCGATTTGGCCCAAAAAGCAGCCAACATGACCCAGTACGAATTGGCGGGTTTGCTGTACGATAGTTTGTACCAAAAGATTTTGCCCCTGTCCGATGATTTGTTGGTTTATCCTGCCCATGGCGCTGGATCGGCCTGTGGAAAGAACATGATGAAAGAAACCGTGGATACCCTGGGCAACCAAAAAAAAGTGAATTATGCGTTGAACCAACCCAACAAAGAAAGTTTTGTCAAGGCGGTAACCGATGGGTTAACCACTCCTCCTGGGTATTTTGGCATGAATGTGCAAATGAACAAGCAAGGTTATGCCGCCTTTGACCAAGTCTTGACCCAAGGTTTGCAACCCTTGTCTGCGGCTGCTTTGGAACAAGTAGTAGAAGCCACTGGTGCTTTGGTTTTGGATACCCGCACAGCTGATGAATTTTACAAAGGCTTTGTTCCCCAATCCATCAACATTGGCTTGGCCGGTGATTTTGCTCCTTGGGTAGGGGCGCTGGTAGTGGATGTACAGCAACCCATTGTGTTGGTGACCGAACCAGGACAGGAGTCCGAAGCCATCACCCGTTTGTCCCGAGTGGGTTTCGACAAGGTATTGGGATTTTTGGAGGGGGGATTTGCTACTTGGATGCAGGCGGGTAAACCTGTGGATACCATCGACCGCATCAGCGTAACCGATTTCGCCCAACAGTATCAGCCCAACGAGGACCTGGTCATTGATGTCCGCCGTGCGGCTGAGCATGCGGTTGAAAAATTGCCTTCGGCCCAAAACAAACCTTTGGACCTAATCAACGAATGGGTGGCCAACATCGATCCCTCTACCCATTTCTTTCTACATTGTGCCGGTGGGTATCGCAGCATGATAGCTGCCAGTATTTTGCAAGCCAGGGGATACCGCAACTTTACTGAGATTGCTGGTGGCATGAATGCCTTGGTTGCCACTGGATTGTCCATGAATATAAACGCTTGCTCACTGGTAAAAAATTAAAACAATGATGTCATTCATTAAAAAATTATTGGGCTTAGAAAGCCAAGAAGATTTGGCTGCCATGGTGGCCGACGGTGCTTTGTTGGTGGATGTCCGCACCCCGGGCGAATTCCAATCGGGTCATGTCAAGGGATCCATCAATATTCCCTTGGACCAATTGGGCAGCCAATTGGGTAAATTGAAAAACAGCAAGAACATTGTGGTATTTTGCCAAAGTGGTACCCGCAGCCGCATGGCCAAAATGCTCTTGCAGCAAAAGGGATTCAACAATGTGGTCAACGGGGGTACCTGGAAAGCCATCTATCGGTTAATGAATACTTGAGCATGGAATTGAACCCCATTTTTCAACAATTGTTTGAACCTGCTTTGTTGCAAGAGATGCAGCAGTTTGGTGAATGGCATGCTTTTGCCGAAGGTGACCTGATCATGGATTATGGAAAATACATTCGTTCCATGCCTTTGATTGTAAAAGGGACCATCAAGGTGATGCGCAAAGACGAAACGGGCAAAGAAATTTTGTTGTACTACTTGAGTGCAGCGGAATCCTGCTCCATGGCTTATACCTGTTGTTTAGAAGCCAAGAAAAGTGAGGTCAAAGCCATTGCGGAAGACGCAGTAGAAATCATTGGGCTTCCCCAAGTAAAGCTGAACGATTGGATCTGCCAGTACCCCAGTTGGAAAAATTATATTTTCCGCAGTTTCAATGAAAGATTTTTAGAACTCTTGCAAGCCGTTGAGACCATTGCTTTTCAACGATTGGATGAAAGATTGTGGATGTATTTGTTGGAAAAAAAACGCATTTCCGGTTCTCCACTCTTGCACGTTTCCCATGCGCAAATTGCCGATGAATTGGCCAGTTCCAGGGTGGTCATTTCCCGGTTGTTGAAAGCATTGGAAAACCAAGGCAAACTCCTTTTGTACCGCAATGAAATCCGCTTGATGAAAGGATTCGACTAAATTTGCGGCATGAAGCATTCACAAACGGTGGGAATTTGTCTTTGTTTGGCCCTTGTTGGCCTTTGTTTTTTGCCTTGGACAATTATCCCTGGACGCGACATAACGGTCAGTGGATTTGCTTCGGCTGGTACGCATTATGGTAAGCCAGGTATTCTCATGAGCAGCTTTGCAGGATTGGCTTCGCTGTTGTTTTTGGTACCCAAAATTTGGGCCAAACGCGTCAATGTTTTTATCACGGCCATCTTGTTGGCTTGGTGTGTGCGCAACTATTTGGTGCTCTCGGTTTGTTATGGGGGAGAATGCCCACAGCAACAAGCAGCCCTGTATGGAACCTTGCTGGTGGCTGCAGGCATTCTGCTCATGGCTTTGTTGCCCAAAATTCCCTTGCCCGATGCGGCAAAGCGTTCTTAGTTTTTGGCGGAAAACAAATCCAGGGCCTTTCCAATTTGTTGTACCGCTGCTTTCACTTCTGGAGCAGTAATGACCAATGGAGGGGCAAATCGAATTTTGTCTCCATGGGTGGGTTTGGCCAAAATGCCCAAGTCCATCATCAACAAACAAATGTCCCAAGCCGCTTCTGGTTGGGGATGGTCAATCACAATGGCATTGAGCAAACCCTTGCCTCGGATGGTTTTGATCAATGGGGATTGCAAAGCCGCCAATTCTTGGCGCAACAATTCGCCCATGGCAGCGGCGTTCTGGGCCATGTTTTCTGTTTTCAATACTTCCAAAGCCGTCATGGCTACGGCACAAGCCAGGGGATTGCCACCATAGGTAGACCCATGTTCTCCGGGGTGGATATTCATCATAACGTCATCATCGGCCAAGACAGCAGAAACAGGCAAAGTACCCCCACTCAAAGCCTTTCCCAAGATCAAAATATCGGGCCTTACCCCTTCGTGGTCACAAGCCAACAGTTGCCCTGTTCTGGCCAATCCCGTTTGGATTTCATCGGCAATCAACAGCACATTGTATTCGGTGCACAAGGCCCGCACTTGCTGCAAATAGCCAGGATCAGGAATCAAGACACCTGCTTCTCCTTGGATGGGTTCTACCATAAAAGCTGCCACATTTTTGTCTTGAAAGGCTTTTTCCAACGCCACGATATTGTTGTAGGGCACCAAGTCAAATCCCGGCATGAAAGGCCCAAAGTTTTGGTAACTGCTGGGATCGGTTGAGCTGGAAATGGCTGCCAAAGTGCGGCCCCAAAAATTACCCTCCGCAAAAACAATCCGGGCTTGGTTTTCGGGCACAGCTTTTTTAACATAAGCCCAACGACGGGCCAATTTAATGGCCGTCTCTCCTCCTTCAACACCCGTGTTCATGGGCAATACTTTGTCATAGCCAAAATACTGGGTAATGTATTGGGCATACTTGCCCAACAAATTGTTGTGGAAAGCACGGGAGGTCAGGGTCAAGCGACTGGCTTGCTGGACCAAGGTGTCAATGATGGCTGGGTGGCAATGGCCTTGGTTGACGGCAGAATAGCCACTCAAAAAATCAACATATTGTTTGCCTTCAACATCCCACAAATGAATGCCTTTCCCTCTTTCTAACACAACGGGGAGGGGATGGTAATTGTGGGCGCCAAATTGGTCTTCCAGGTCTAAAAAGGATTGGGTATGAGCAGGTAGTACAGGACTGTGCATAAAATGAATTTGTTTTCCCTGATGGGAAATTAAAAATGCTTTACAGCAAATGATTGAAAAAGCGAATCTGATTAAAATCGAGAAAGTGAAGACAAGTGGGCTAAGTGCTTCATGTAGAAGATGCCCGAAAACAATCTTAGGCCCTTGGGTGATCCAAGAAATCAAGGTTCAGGTGCAAAAAGTGCAAACCAATGTTCATGGGTGCAAGCTAGGGAAAGCCGCTGAAAAAAGGCTTAGTTTCGCTGCAAAATTTTTGGATTGGCCAGCATTGCCATTGTTATTTTGAATTACAACGGAAAGCACCATTTGGCGCGCTTTCTGCCTTCGGTTTTGCAAACCACCTACCCAGGTGCCCAAGTGGTTGTGGCCGACAATGGCTCTACTGATGGATCAGTCGCTTGGTTAGAATCCAATTATCCGCAAGTGGATGTATTGGTTCACCCCACCAATGAAGGCTTTGCAGGGGGCTACAATTGGGCCTTGCACTTGGTAGAGACCGATTATTATGTGTTGTTGAATTCAGATGTAGAAGTGACACCCGGATGGATTGAACCCATATTGGCAGTGATGGAATCGGACAGTGGCATAGCCGCTTGCCAGCCCAAAATCCTTTCCCACAGTCAGCCAGATTATTTTGAATATGCCGGTGCTGCAGGTGGTTGGATAGATACCTGGGGCTACCCTTTGTCGCGGGGACGGGTTTTTGATGTGTGCGAAAAAGACCAAGGGCAATACGACCATCCTTTGCCCATTTTTTGGGCCAGTGGTGCAGCACTGTTCATCAGGGCCCAATGCTTTCATGCGGTGAAAGGATTTGACGCCCGTTTTTTTGCCCACCAAGAAGAAATTGATCTTTGCTGGCGTTTGCAGTCGGCGGGCTATCGCATCCTGTCCTGTCCAGCCTCTGTGGTTTACCATGTTGGCGCGGGCACTTTGCCCCGGGGTGGAAAAAAAGTCTATTTGAATTTCCGCAACAACTTGCGCATGCTCTGCACTTGCCCAAAAGCCGATTGGTGTGGACCCTGCCTTTGCGGATGGGCTTGGATGCGCTCTCGGCTTGGAAAGGTTTGCTCACCGGTGATCCCGCTTTTTTTACCGCCATTGTCAAGGCCCACGTAAATGTAGTAATGTGGTTGCTGCGGGGCGCACCAGGTTTGTACGGCCAGCGCAAAGCCTTGTGGCGACTGCAAGGCGTGTACCGGGGTTCGGTGGTTTGGAATTATTTTATCCGGGGCAAAAAACGTTTTCAGGAAATTATCGGCTAAGCGGTTGCTTTTTTGCTTTCAAATTGTATTTTTGCGCTGCAATCACCCATTATGCATCCAGAAATCATCGAAAACGAACAAAAAGATTTTACCAAGAATTGGGTCAATTCTTCTCGCTTTTTGTTTTACCTGCAAGTATTTTGTCTCCTGGCTTTTGTGTTGGGCGGCTGCTATCGTTTGTACAACCAACGCTACAAGGGAACACCTGACGTGGAAGTGCAAAGCAGTTCCAAATACAACCCCGAGTACAAATAATTCGAAAAATATTTTTTTGGGAACAAATGCTGCCTTAGTTTTGCACTCCCAATTTAGTTCTTAACACGATGCGGAAGTAGCTCATTTGGTAGAGCACGACCTTGCCAAGGTCGGGGTGGCCGGTTCGAGCCCGGTCTTCCGCTCCTCGATCCCGACTCCAAAGAGTCGGGATTTTTTTTGGGGCCCCGGTGGTGGAACTGGTAGACACGCAGGACTTAAAATCCTGTTCGCCGCAACGCGAGTACGGGTTCGATTCCCGTCTGGGGCACAGC
>RDYY01000106.1 GCA_004293505.1 Sphingobacteriia bacterium
TTTAAAGACCCTTTTTACCCCTTTTTTTGTGGAAATCCGCCTTTTGGGCAGAGATTTTTCCACCTTTTTTTCATATTTCAACCTGATCTGCTTATCTTTGCAGCCCCAAAAATAGTATGTCCAAACAACCACTGATCAAACAAGACGGCGTCATCCTGGAAGCATTGAGCAATGCCATGTTCCGGGTAAAATTGGAAAATGGTCACGAAATTCTGGCAACTATTTCTGGTAAAATGCGGATGCACTACATCCGGATCTTGCCTGGGGACAAAGTAGGGGTGGAGATGAGTCCATATGATTTGAGCCGTGGCCGCATCATCTTCCGCTACAAATAAAAAGCATCTATAAACAACCATACAATGAAAGTAAGAGCTTCCATTAAAAAACGCAGTGCCGATTGCAAAATCGTGAAGCGCAAGGGCAAACTGTTCGTCATCAACAAAAAGAATCCTCGCTACAAACAGCGCCAGGGTTAATTCAAACGCAAGTAAACGCATAAAACTAGTATAATATGGCTCGTATTGCCGGTATTGATCTTCCCAAAAACAAAAGAGGCGAAATTGGTCTGACCTATATCTTCGGTATTGGTCGTTCTACTGCCCAATACATCCTGGACAAAGCAGGTATTGCTTGGGACAAAAAAGTAAACCAGTGGAACGATGACGAACAAACCGCCATCCGGAACATCATCAACAATGAGTTCAAGGTGGAAGGTGCGCTCCGCAGTGAGGTGTCCATGAGCATCAAACGTTTGTTGGACATTGCCTGCTACCGTGGGCTCCGTCACCGCAAAGGTTTGCCTGTTCGCGGTCAAAGAACCAAGACCAACAGCCGCACCCGCAAAGGAAAGCGCAAAACTGTTGCCGGTAAGAAGAAAGCCGCCAAGAAATAAGGAATCCTGCCCGGAGCGCTTGCGCTCCGGGTTTGTTCATAAAATCCTGGTGCGCCGGATCTTCCCCAACAAGGAAAGGAGGGCAACAGGTGTTCTGGCCAAGGCCGGAATTTATTTTTTAACCGCCGCGTAAGCGGGTCGATTACCTCAAAAACAAAAAAATGGCTAAACCCCAAAAAGCGCAGAACAGTGCCAAAGCTGCTGCCAAAAAAAGAGTGGTGAAAGTAGATGCTGCTGGCGAAGTCCGCATCTCTGCTACTTTCAACAACATCATCATCAGTTTTACCAACAAGTCTGGCCAAGTCATCAGCTGGAGCTCTGCGGGTAAAATGGGCTTCCGTGGCTCTAAGAAAAACACCCCTTATGCCGCCCAAATGGCTGCTGCAGATGCTGCCAAAGTAGCCACTGACGCAGGTTTGAAGCGTGTAGAAGTATTTGTGAAAGGACCTGGATCAGGCCGTGAAGGTGCCATCCGCTCCATTGCCCAGTCTGGCATCGAAGTCATTTCTATCAAAGACGTGACCCCCATGCCCCACAATGGATGTCGTCCTCCCAAACAAAGACGCGTATAATGTGGGCCGGCCCCGCCGGCACATCAACATAGTGAGCCTCACTGGTTTCATTTAACAAAAGGTTGCCCGATTTATTTTTTACGATTTTTAACCGATCGGCGCAACGAATGCTAAAAAAATCGAAATGAAAAAAACACCATGGCACGTTACACCGGTCCCAAGACCAAAATCTCCCGCATCTTTGGCGAACCCATTTTGGGCAACGCCAAATGGTTAGGTAAAAACAGCAACCCTCCCGGACAGCACGGCGCTGCCCGCAAACGCAAAACCTTGGGTGAATACGCCCTTCAGTTGCGCGAAAAGCAAAAAGCCAAATACACTTACGGTGTATTGGAGCGCCAGTTCCGCAAAACCTTTGAAGAAGCACAACGCCTCAAAGGGGTTACGGGTGAAAACCTCATCAAATTATTAGAAGCACGCCTGGACAACACTGTTTTCCGCCTGGGCTTGGCTGCCAGCCGCCCCGAAGCGCGTCAAATGGTGAACCACAAGCACATCACCATCAACGGTGAAGTGATGAATGTTCCTTCTTACACTTGTAAGCCTGGTGACATCATTGGTTACAAACCCAAGAGTGCACACAATTCCGGCATCACCAGCAAGAGCCGTGGCAAGAACCCCAAGTTCAGCTGGCTCGATTGGAACGAAACCGACCACAAAGGAACTTTCATTGCCATGCCTGAGCGTGAATTGGTTCCCGAGAACATCAAGGAGCAACTGATCGTAGAATTGTATTCTAAATAATTAAACCCAACCCATAACATGGCCATTTTAAGCTTCCAAAAGCCCGACAAAATCGTTTTACAAAAAGCAACGGATTTTGAAGGACAGTTTGAATTTCGCCCACTCGAACCCGGATACGGTCTCACCATTGGCAACGCCCTGCGCCGCGTCTTGCTGAGCTCTTTAGAAGGGTATGCCATTGTGGGCATCAAGATTGAAGGTGTAGACCATGAGTTTGCTACCATCAAAGGCATCACGGAAGACGTTACCGAATTGATCCTGAACTTGAAGCAAGTGCGTTTCAAAAAATCAGTTGACCATGAAGTAACCCATGAAAAAATCAACCTCTCCATCAAGGGCAAAACGGCTTTCACCGCTGCCATGATTGGAGAAGC
>RDYY01000107.1 GCA_004293505.1 Sphingobacteriia bacterium
CGCTTGGGGAAAGGGTTTCAGGGAATATAGTAAAGTTTTGGACATGCACTCTTTTTCTTCAAAAACTATCCACACTCAATTCACATGTTGCATCAGGCTGCGAAAGGAAAGGGTTTCTTGGCCCCATTTTTCCAAACTGGCTTTGCGCAAGGATGGCGCATGGTCTGTTTCATAGCGGTCAAAATGGCTTTTGTCGGCAGCGTGGAATTGAACGGTAAATGTGGGACCGTCTTCTTCATCCATGTCCAACAAGCGGGAAAAACTGTGGTGGCCAAAACAACCCGTGGCCATGATGGCCGGAATGTGTTCTTCTTTCATCCATTTGATCCAGGCAGCAACAATGTTTGGGCTGACTTTGGTGGTTACATTGTAAATGAACATGCCATCAGGGTTTAAACGAAAAATAAATGGGACAGTGGTCGCTGTGTTGTACATCCGGTAGAATACCGGCTTCGGTTATTTGCCCTGCCAGATTCTGGGTACAACAGATATAATCAATGCGCCATCCTTTGTTTTGGAAGCGCACAGATGGAAAGCGTTGGCTCCACCAGGAATAAGCACCCGTTGTGTCGGGGTGCAAATGCCTAAAACTGTCTACCCAGCCCTTGTTCAAAAAATTTGTCATCCAAGCCCTTTCTTCTGGCAAGAAACCAGAAGAATTTTTATTGCCCTTTGGATCATGGATATCAATGGCTTCATGGGCAATGTTGTAATCACCCGTCAGGATGATTTTGGGTCGAGTCTTTTGCAATTTTTTTAAATAGACATTGATCTCTTCCAGCCACTGGTATTTATAAACCTGTCTTTCTTCTCCACTGGTGCCAGATGGGAAATAGGCATTTACCAAGGTCCAGTCGCCAAAATCGGCTCGAATCACGCGTCCTTCGGCATCGCTTTGGGTCATGCCGCTGCCCAAAACAATTTTATCAGGGGTTATTTTGGTCAAGATCCCCACACCACTGTAACCTTTTTTTTCTGCCGAAAACCAATGGCTGCTGTAACCAACATCGGCCAAGCTTTTCTGGTCAATGTCGGCCAAAGCCGCTTTGCTTTCTTGCAAACAAATGATGTCGGCAGGATGGGTGGCCAACCATTCCAACAAACCTTTGCGAATGGCAGCGCGGATACCGTTTACATTATAAGAGATGATGCGCATCAGCGGGCAAAATAAGTGTTAAAAGCCAGGAGTAAAAAGAAATTCAAAGTACTGGTTTCCACAGTCGGGTCCAAGACCCATAGTTTTTTGGGTTTGTCTTGGCCAATTGCCATCGCAACCGTTTTTCCTCTCCAAATAAATTCTCTGAGGCTATGGTTTCCCATGATGCGTATGCCAAAATCCTCTCCCCGATATACACCTTTAACTTGAATGTCAATGGTCAAACGCATGGGGTCTAAGTCAGGTCCTAATTGCGCCACGGACGACAGGTCCCAACCATTGCTGCTCTTGTTGGGCCAAACATGCCGACTGCTGTCAACAACAAGGATGTCTACTGTAAAATTGCCTAAACTGTCTTTACCGTCTAAAATAGCATGTTTGTGGTGGCGCAAATAACCAATGCCAACATTGGGCAATACCTCGGCCAAGATTTCGAGGTCTATGTTTTTATTGTTGACTATGTCGCGCATGGATTGCTGCAAAAACACAAAACTAGATTCCCTTGTTTTAGCCATCAGGGCCAAATTTTTTCCTAGATCAGCTGGAAGCGGTGTTTTGTTTTTTCCCGACAACAGAATGTCCCTGAATCCAGACTGGTCCCAACGAATCAGCTGCTTTTCCTCCGATGGATACCAATAAAAAATCCCCTGGTTAGACATCAAGGGGTAACGCTTGGCTTCCTTCCATTTTCCCAACAAAAAATCATCCACTACATAGGCGTTTGGGGCAGTTATGGAAAGGCCTTCATCTGTTTTGGTGCTGTCCAATAAATGACCAATTGTTTTTACCAGCACATCTGAAAAGCCTTTGGCAGTAAGGGCCAAACGATCATATTCAATACCCAGCCCCCCAGCCTCTTTTGGACCGTAAATCATGACCTCTAGGTTACGTTGGCGGATGGGTTTATTGCCTTGCAACCAAGTCAAATTGGCGTACCACACAGATTTCAACAAAATGGTTTGGGCAGTGTCCAGCTCTTTATTAGGCAATGTGGCTTTGATCCATTGTTGGCCAGAAGCCTCGACCATTGAAAAAGACAAGGTGATTTCAGCTTTTTGGGCTGGGTTGAGTTTGTTTACGACCACAGGCCTTTCGCTTCCCGCCCGCAGGATCCACTCAATGGGCTTAGATAATTTTATGCCTTGGTATTCCCAAACAAGGCTATCGATTTTGCCAGAAAGTGATTGGGCAAAAGCGTTGTCTTCTAAGTACAATGGGAGGGGGCCAAATGCTGAGGAACAGTAGAATGGTCCAATAGCCTGAAAAGGTTGCGAGAATAAAAATGCGCCAGTGGAAAAACAAAAGAAGCAGAAAAGCGTAAAAAATTTCATGGTATTTTTAACTGCCTAAATATAGCCCAATTGAAGAATTCCCAGCGCATCATTCCCCCTACTGCACAAGTGTATTTGGATGACCCAATTCATCAAGGCTTTTCGGTTCCTGCATTTTTTGGGTCCTTCCGTCACCGTTTTTGGGAGTGCGCGGTTTGCCGAAACCCATCCCCATTACAAAGCCGCCCAAGAAATGGGCAAACGCATCGCCCAATTGGGTTTTGTTACCTTAACAGGTGGAGGACCTGGCATCATGGAAGCGGCCAACAGGGGGGCTTTTGAAAACAATGGCATGTCGGTTGGTGTCAACATCAAATTGCCTTTTGAGCAGCATCCTAACCCCTATGTACACAAGTCCATCACTTTGGATTATTTTTTTATTCGAAAAGTGATGCTGGTCAAATATTCCTATGCTTTCATCATCATGCCGGGTGGTTTTGGTACCATGGACGAATATTTTGAAACCTTGACCTTGGTGCAAACCAAGACCATCAATGATTTTCCCATTGTGCTTTTTGGTAAAGCCTATTTTCAACCTTTGTACGACTATTGCCATTTCATGGTCAAAGAAGGTACCATTTCGCCGGAAGACATGAAACTGGTCTTGCTGACCGATAGTTATGAGGAAGCCATGGAACACATTGGTACTTATGTGCGGAAAAACTATACCGTAAGGCCCAGGAAAAAATTGTGGTGGTTCTTAGAGAAGAATTAAGCCCACCACTCATCCCTGCCCGCCGCCTTTTGTACCTTGTGGGGGGGCTTGGCTTTAAAACTTAGGTACATTAACTAAAGTTTTTTCTACCAAACCTACACACCATGGCAACCGTAAATGCTTATTTGACTTTTAATGGCGATTGTGAAGCCGCTTTTACACTTTACCAATCTGTATTTGGCGGTGATTTTTCCTTTTTTGGCCGCTTCTCGGACATGCCCCCTCAGGAAGGCCAACCACCTTTGTCCGAAACAGATGGCAATAAAATCATGCACAACCTGTTTGTTTGGGAGTGATACATTTGGTGAACACGCAGGTGGTTTTATAGCAGGGAATAATTTCTCTCTTTCCATTAACACCAACAGCCAGGCTGAAGCCGACAAATTGTTTACAGCCTTATCTGCTGGTGGAAAGATTACCCAACCCATTGGTGATACCTTTTGGGGCGCTTATTTTGGCATGTTTACAGATCGGTTTGGGGTGAATTGGATGGTGAATTACGA
>RDYY01000108.1 GCA_004293505.1 Sphingobacteriia bacterium
ACTTGGTCGGCTTTGTTCTTGGCCACTTTGTCGCCTTGGAACTCTGCTTGTAGCGCACGGTAATGGTCCTCGGTCAGCTTGGCCGTTGGCTTTAGTTCATCTTTGTTAAATCCTTTCTTGGCCAAAAATTCAATCAGGGTGTCCTGCCCAATGTTGAATTCTTTGGCGGCGGCTAAGAGTCTCGGTAATTTCAGTTCTGACATGCTTTGTTTTTGGTTCCCAAGAGAACAGTAACGGTACAAATATACGGCCTAAACACGGGCTTAGTCTTCCCGGTCAATTTCTTCCTGCAAGATCCTTCTGACCTCTTCAATGGTTTCAATTTCCAAATCGGCGCGGCGCTCCAATTCTGCCACACTCAATTTTAAAATACTGCGGGCGGTATCGCATCCAATTTTCTTGAATTCTTCAATCACCCATCCTTCAATTTCATCGCTGAATTCATCCAAATCAATGTCAAATTCGTCGGTGATTTCTTCGTCTTCGCGGTACACATCAATTTCATAACCAGTCAATTCGCAAGCCAGTTTGATGTTGACACCCCGGCGGCCAATGGCCAAAGAAACTTGGTCGGCTTTCAGGTAAACATTGGCTTGTTTGCGGTCGTTGTCCAATTCCATGTAACTGATCTTAGCAGGCGTTAATGAACGCTGGATCAAGAGCTGGGTATTGGTGGTAAAATTGATGACGTCTATGTTTTCGTTTTTCAGTTCGCGCACAATGCCGTGGATCCGGCTGCCCTTCATGCCCACACAAGCCCCTACGGGATCAATGCGGTCATCATAAGACTCCACCGCTACTTTGGCGCGGTCTCCTGGGTCGCGTACAATTTTCTTGATGGCAATCAGGCCGTCAAAAATTTCAGGTACTTCAATTTCCAGCAATTTGGCCAGGAACAAAGGACTGGTGCGGGACAAAATGATGACGGGGTTGTTGTTTTTCAAATCTACTCGGGCCACCACAGAGCGAATGTTCTCTCCTTTTTTGAAATAATCAGTGGGGATTTGCTCCGATTTGGGCAGGATCAATTCATTGCCTTCTTCATCCAACAAGAGCACTTCTTTTTTCCAAACTTGGTACACTTCTGCGCTGATGATGTCGCCTACGCGGTCACCGTATTTCTTGATCAGGACGTTTTTCTTCAGGTCACTGATGCGAGAAGCCAGGGTTTGCTTGGCGGCCAAGATGGCGCGGCGACCAAAGTCCAAAATGTCTACTTCTTCGTACAGCTCTTCGCCCACTTCAAAGTCGGGCTCAATCTTGGCCGCTTCGGAATAGGCAATCTCTGCCAGGGGATCATTCACGTCTCCGTCTTCCACAATCATGCGGCGACGAATGATTTCCAAGTCACCTTTTTCGGCATTCACGATGACGTCAAAATTGTCATCGGCGCCGTATTTTTTGCGGAGCAAGGTTTTGAAAACGTCTTCCACCACTTTCATCATCGTGGGGCGATCGATGTTCTCTGCATCTTTGAATTCCTGGAACGCTTCGATCAGGTTGATACTGGCCATAACGCTGTTTTTATTTGCTAAAATTTAAGTTGAACGGTTGAAGTTTTGATTTGGTCAAAGGGCACCAAAATTTGTTCGGTCACTGCTTTTTTTCCCTTGCCTGTGGTGGTTTCCAAGAGAATGTCTGCTTCTGCCACCGTGAGCAATTTGCCGGTTTTGATGGTCCCATCGGCCAAAACCAATTCCAGGTCCCTGCCCACGTGTTTGGTGTATTGGCGGGGAAACAAGAGGGGTTCATCGGCACCGGGCGAGGAGACTTCCAAAGAGAATTCGCCATCGGGAAAGAGGCCGGATTCTACGATGCTTTTGTACAAAGCCCGGTTGAATTGCACACATTTGGCAATGGGCAAGCCTTCGTCGCCATCCATGAAAACCTTCACGTTGTTGGTGGGTTTTATCCGGACGGATACCAGGAAATAGCCGGGCTCTTGGGCCAGGATTTCCCCGATCAGGGCTTCTGTTTTTTCGATGTCTGGGTTCGTTGCCATGGTAAAAAAGAAGAAGGGAACGTGTCCGTTCCCTTCTGGTGTTTCTTTTGCTGGAGCAAAGGTATTGAAATCTACCGGATAGTCCAAAAAATAACCGCTGGTCCCGTTTGGCCGGGCTTTTTGACGGGTATGAAGTGCTTTTTAAATAGTTTTGCCAGATGTTCAAGATCCTGTTGTGGGGCATATTGATTTATTTTCTGTACCGGTTCATTTTTGAATTGGTTGTCCCCGTTTCCAAGGCCACGGTCAACATGCGCAAAGCCATGGCCGAGATGCAGCGCCGCCAAGCTGAAATGCAGCAAAACCAATCCCAGCAAGGCCCAGCGAGCAATGCCAAACCCTTTACCACCCAAGAACGTTCGGGTCAACCACCAGCTGGCAAATCCACCGATTACATTGATTTTGAAGAGGTAAAATAAAAAGGCCAGGGCCCGCAACCTGCTTGTTGTGTTGTAGGTGGACTTACAAGTCCAGGTCCAAGACAGATTTTCCGGGTGAAAGCCACCAAGCCTGGAGGCCTACTTGTTGGGCCGCTTCCACGTTTTTGGGGGTGTCGTCAATGAACAA
>RDYY01000013.1 GCA_004293505.1 Sphingobacteriia bacterium
AAATTTGGTTGCGCCATTTTCACTATGACATTTTTGAGCCCTTTGGTATAGACGAGACAACAGGCGTTGATACCACTGAACGCAATGCCAACCGCGTTCTATTTGAAACCAATTTGGCCGGTGAGATCAGTGCGCTGTATTGGCCCATGGAACCCACCCTGCCCCCCGCTAAATTTGAGCGCCAATCCAAAACCATTTCTTTGGCCACCAGTGCCTTGCAAGCTTATGGGGGTGAATTTTTGTTGTCTGGTGCCACCATCAAAACCTATGTCAAAAACAACCAACTTTTTGTCTTTGTTCCTGGTCAACCCGAGTATGCCCTGTCCCCTTTGGGCAAGGACCGTTTTCAATTCAGTGCTGTTACAGGCTATTTTGTACAATTTGACATGAACAGCGAAAACAAAGTCAAAGCCTTGGTGTTCCAGCAACCCAATGGAAACTTTAAAGCAGAGAAAAAACAATGATGCCCCAAACCCAAAGAGCTTTGATTCGACGCGCAACGGCAGCCGACTGCCCGCGCATGATGGAATTGATTCAAGAGTTGGCTGTCTTTGAAAAAGCACCGGAAGAAGTGACCGTTTCCTTGGACCATTTTGTTGAAAGTGGCTTTGG
Source organism: Sphingobacteriia bacterium (assembly GCA_004293505.1). Taxonomy (GTDB): domain Bacteria; phylum Bacteroidota; class Bacteroidia; order Chitinophagales; family Chitinophagaceae; genus Sediminibacterium. The sequence continues at coordinate 613 of RDYY01000013.1, forward strand.
TGCGCATCCAAAGTGGTGGGGATTTGTGGCTGAAATAGCCGATCCTTTGCACAAAACAGCCACTGTGGTAGGCTTTGCCCTATATTACATTCGATACAGTACCTGGAAGGGGCAACGCCTCTATTTGGAAGACATCCTGGTAACCGAAGCCTGGCGGGGCAAAGGCATTGGTCAACAATTGTTTGACCAACTTTTGCAAGAAACCAAAGACAAAAACCTGCATGGCATGGTCTGGCAAGTGTTGGACTGGAACGAAGCAGCCATTCGCTTCTACCATCGCAACGGCGCCAAAATGGATCCTTCCTGGTTAAATGCCAGCCTGGACTAAACAATGGAGAGAAATAGAATTTTAGGACTTTTTATTGTAGGCATCGGGTTGCTGCTGTGGACCAGTTGTACCAAAACAGGTGAACAAATTTCCAATACGGTCAATTCTGTAGGTAGTTCTGGTACTGCCTTGGACAACATGGCCAGGGGTGTAAACCTTACCAATTGGTTCAATGACTTTTCAAACCCAGCCGAATTCAGCAACCGGTTTGGGCCAGCACATTTTCAAATGATCAAACAAGCAGGTTTCACGTATGTGCGCTTGCCCATTGGCCCCAATGTGATCATGGAAGGGGGGAATTCATCGGTTTTACAGCCAACCAATTTGACCCACATAGACAATGCGGTACAACGCATCACACAAGCAGGTTTGAGCGTGATGTTGGACTTTCATCCCTATACCAGAACTTTCGAATCCCGTTTGGCCACTGACCCGGCGGCCCGCAACAATTTCAGGTTGTTTTGGCGCAACATGGCCAACCATTTCAAAAAATACGATACATCCCAAGTGTTTTTTGAAATCATGAACGAACCCAGTATTGGTGCCACGCAGGCTGTTCCAGGGATAGATGTGAACTGGTGGCCGCCTGTGCAAGAAATGGCCATCAATGCCATCCGCGAAGCTACCCCCAACCATTATATTGTTGCGGGGGCAGAGAACTACAACAATTGGTATACTTTAAGCCGTTTGTTTCCATACAAAGTCCGCAACATTGTCTACAATTTTCACTTTTATGATCCCTTTGTTTTTACCCACCAAGGGGCATCTTGGGTAGGGTTTCCTTATGACCAAGTGAAACAGCTACCTTATCCTGCCAACACAGGAAACACCGCCAATATTGCCGCATCAGCCAGCAATACAGAGATTCGCAATTTGATCAATTGGGAAGGAAGAAGACAATACAATGCCGACTCCATCAACCTCAGCATGCGGGTGGTTTATACCTGGGCCAACCAACACAAAGTACCCGTGATCTGCAATGAATTTGGGGCTTATAAACCCTTTGTTGCGGAAGACAGTAAGATCCGCTACCTGCGTGACGTACGCAACGCACTGGTCAAATACAAAATTGGTTGGGCCGTTTGGGATTTTGATGAAGGATTTGGACTGAGTGTTTATCCCAACAACAGAAGAGGTGGATTACCCAATTGGGAACCCCAAGTCTTGGGGGCATTGGGGATGCAATAAATTAGTTGATTCCTTTCAGGAGCACATCAGTTCCGGCAATTTTTCCAATCAAGCCTTGTAAGACTTTTCCAGGTCCGCATTCTGTAAAATCTGTGGCCCCATCAGCTACCATGGCCTGCACCAATTGGGTCCATTTAACGGGTCCCGTCAATTGGTCAATCAAATTGGCTTTAATGGCTTGGGGATCGGTGACCGCTTGTGCATTTACATTTTGGTAAACGGGACAAAGGGGCGATGAGAAGGGCGTAACAGCAATGGCAGCAGCCAGCTCGGCGCGGGCAGGTTCCATCAAGGGTGAATGAAAAGCGCCTCCCACCGGCAAGGGCAGGGCCCGCTTGGCGCCCGCTTCTTTCATGCGCACACAAGCCAATTCAATGGCAGGCAATGAACCACTGATGACCAATTGACCTGGGCAATTGTAATTGGCTGGCACCAATACTTCGCCTGTTTCGGCAGCAATGGCGGCACAAATTTCGGCCACTTTTTCATCGGCTAAATTCAACACAGCCGCCATGCCTGAAGGATTGATTTCGCAAGCTTTTTGCATGGCCGTGGCACGAATGCTGACCAAACGCAGGGCATCGGCAAAAGACAAACAACCGTTGGCTACCAAGGCAGAAAACTCTCCCAAGGAATGTCCCGCCACCATTTGTGGCGCAGCATCCTGCACGGTTTTGAATGCCGCAACAGCATGTAAAAAAACAGCGGGTTGGGTAATATTGGTTTGCTTCAGGGCTTCATCTGTCCCAGCAAACATGGTATCGGTTAGGCGAAAGCCCAAAACCTCATTGGCTTCTTCCATGAGGTCTTTGACCGCTGGAAACTGATCGTACAAAGATTTGCCCATGCCCGAGAATTGGGCACCTTGACCGGGGAAAACAAAAGCCTGCATGAGATTGGTTTTTACAAACTTAATCAGAAGCTGGTATTCAACTCCAAGTAGCGCAGGAATTCTTCTTTTGTTTTTTCATTTTTGAATTGGCCCCCATAAAAAGCAGTGACAGTAGAGGAAGTATCGTCTTCTACCCCACGGCTGGCCACACAAAGGTGTTTGGCATCTATGACCAATGCCACGTCTTCTGTTCCCAGGATTTCTTGCAGGGTTTTGGCAATCTGCACAGTCAAGCGTTCTTGTACTTGGGGGCGCTTGGCAAAATACTCTACCAGGCGGTTCAACTTACTCAAGCCAATCACTTTGCCATTGCTGATGTAGGCCACGTGGGCTTTGCCGATGATGGGAACAAAATGGTGCTCACAATTGCTGTAGAATGAAATGTTTTTCTCTACCAGCATTTCATTGTAGCGGTATTTGTTCTCGAACAAAGCCGCTTGGGGCATGTTGGCTGGATTGAGTCCACTGAAAATTTCTTTCACGTACATTTTGGCCACACGCTTGGGCGTTCCTTTTAAGCTGTCATCGGTCAAGTCCAAGCCCAAGGTTTCCATGATGGCTTTGAAATGCCCCTGGATGATGGCTATTTTTTCCTCGTCGGAGCGGTCAAAAGCATGGGGTACCATGGGCGTGTCCACAGCAGTGCTGATGTGGCTGTCGCCCATTTCGTCCATGAGGTCTTCGGTTAATTCTATGCGGTCACCATTCAACCGGATATTCGACAAAATTTCTTGGGGTTTCATACAGTTTTATTTTTAGAGAGAGTCCTGCTGGAAGCGCTGGTGCCAACAAACCATGGATCACCACCGCAATGTTTTCGGCAGTGGGATTGAGGTCTTTGAACTCCGGCACATCCAAGTTTAAATTTTTATGGTCGAAGCGATCGGTCACTTTTTCTTTGACCAAATCACTCAAAATTTTCATGTCTATCACATAGCCCGTTTCTGGATCAATGCGACCTGTCACTTGAAGTTCCAATTCATAGTTGTGGCCGTGGAAGTTGTTGTTGTTGCACAAACCAAACACTGCTTTGTTTTTCTCTGCAGACCAAGCCGGGTTGTTGAGCCGATGGGCTGCGTTGAAATGTTCTTTGCGGTATACCGATACCTTTTGGTCTCTGTTCAAAGCCTTGTTTATTATAAGTTACTCTTCGCACGGTACTGTTTCAGAAGTGTGCTGATCAAGTGTCCGTGATATATTAACGCAAGTGCAGTTAAAATGTTTAATGTTTATTTCAATACCCTAAACAATTAACGGCCTGCTGCTATTTCTGTTAATACAATCTAGTCATTAATCCCCATAATATTCCACATAAATCCTGGGGGTCTCATATAATTTGATACAATGCAGTTGTACTTCGGCTGGCAAATGGGGGGCCAAACGGGCCCAAATGGCCATGGCAAGGTTTTCGGTGCTGCACATTTTGCCTGCCATAAATGGAACATCCAAATTCAGATTCTTGTGGTCCAAAGCATCAATGACTTCCGACTTGATGAGTTGGCTCAATTTTTTTACATCATACAAAAAACCTGTGTCTGGATGGGGTTCCCCCTTGATGGTCACAAACAAATCATAGTTGTGCCCATGCCAATTGGCGTTGGCACAAACCCCAAACACAGCTTCGTTTTGTTCCACAGACCATTGCGGGTTATAGAGTTTGTGGGCAGCATTAAAGTGTTCTTGTCGGGTCAAGTAAACCATCCAGTGGGTAATTTTGGGCAAAGGTACGAAATTGCCAAAAGTTGGCCCTTTTTACAGAAATTTACACCATGCGCGTCATCATAACCGCGGCCACCACCGGAGAATGGATGCCCGCTTTTGTAGCATTACCTGAGGTGTACCGAGGCATCAGCCAAAGACTTAAAGTTTCCTTTGCACAAACGGGTGTGGGGATGCTGGCCAGCAGTTTTGCCCTCACTCGATTGGTTTTGACCGAAAAGCCTGATTTGGTGATCCAAGCTGGGATAGCAGGATCATTTTTGGCCGATTGGCCCAGCGCTTCGGTCTTGGCCGTTTCGGATGAATATTTGGGTGACACGGGTGTGTTCGAAAACAATGAATGGAAAGACCTCTTTGATTTGCAATTGGAAAAAAAATCCTATCCTCCTTTTGAGAAAAGAAAACTACCCAATCCCTGGTTGGGCACTTATAATGTATTGGGGCTACCAACTGTGAAAGCCATTACCGTGAATGAAATCAGCACCCAAAAAGAAAGGATAAAGGTCTTGCAAAAAAAATACCAACCTGTTTTAGAATCCATGGAAGGCGCCGCTTTGCATTATGTGTGTCGTTCTTTGCAAGTCCCTTTTTTACAAGTAAGGGCCGTTTCTAACCGCGTGGGAGAAAGGGACAAAAGCAAGTGGCAAATGACAGCAGCTGTGCATGAATTGAACCAGTTCCTCTTGCAATATGTTGATGCTTTATACCAAATAGCATGAAACTGAGTTTAGGCATTTCACCCTGTCCCAACGACACCTATATTTTTGATGCTTGGGTCAACGGGAAGATAGATACCCAAGGTTTGGAGATTGACTTGGTCTTGGCCGATGTGGAACAATTGAATGAATGGGCCATGGAAGGTAAACTAGACGTAACAAAATTCAGTTATGGCGCATGGCCCCTCTTGCACCAGCAATACCAGTTGTTGAACAGTGGGAGTGCTCTGGGAAAAGGCGTAGGTCCTTTGTTGGTGGGTGCTAGTCCCCTGCCAGCAGCAGGCCCATTGGTTACCCTGCTGCAACAAAACCTGCCGGTTGCATTACCGGGGCAACATACCACTGCCCACTATTTGTTTCAACAAGCATTTCCCAGCGTACAGCACAAATCATTTTTATCTTTTGATGGCATTGAAAACGCCGTAGTTGCTGGAGATGCCATTGCTGGTGTCATCATCCATGAAAGTCGGTTTACCTATGCCGAAAAAGGCTTGCACCGATGGGCAGACTTGGGTGCTTTTTGGGAGGAGAAAACCAATTTGCCCCTGCCCCTGGGAGGCATTGCAGCCCACAAGCGGTTGTCCAACAACCTTGTGGCTACCATTGATGCTTTGGTTGCAGCCAGTCTGCGCTACGCCCACCAACAAGGTGAAACATTGTCCGATTTTGTAAAAGACCATGCACAAGAAATGTCGGAACAAGTCATGCGACAACACATTGGTTTGTATGTAAATGATTTTTCCCTTGGATTGGGAACCGATGGAAAAAAAGCCATCGCCACACTAACTGGTATTCCTACCTAAAGTGAAAATAAAAAGCCAAACCACAGCCATCAGCAAAGTTTAAAAAAAGCCATCAGACGGGCCCAGCAAAGGCTACACCTGGTCATTTTCCACTTTTTAATGCCGCCCCATACACTTCCAACGCCCTTTTGCGGGCGTCTTCGTGTACCACCATGGGTGACGCATAAGCTGTGGTTCCCCATTCAGGCACCCAGCGTTTTACGTATTTGGATTGGGGATCAAATTTTTGCCATTGCAATGTAGGATTGAAGACCCTGAAATAAGGTGCAGCATCACAACCACTGCCACTGGCCCATTGCCAGCCCCCATTGTTGGCGGCCAAATCAAAATCAAGCAGTTGTTGCGCAAAATAAGCTTCGCCCCAGCGCCAATCAATGAGCAAATGTTTGGTCAAAAAGGAGGCCACCACCATGCGCACCCGGTTGTGCATGAATCCAGTTGCATTTAACTCGCGCATGCCTGCATCTACCAATGGATAGCCCGTTTTGCCCTGGCACCATTTTTCAAAATCGGCTTCATGGTGTCGCCACGCAATGTTGTCGTACTCGGGCTTGAAAGACAATCCCTTTCCTACCCGGGGAAAATGCCAAAGGATGGCATGGTAAAAATCACGCCAAATCAATTCATTCAAATAGGTTTCATTGCCCGTTTGGGCTTCGGTGGCCAATTGACGAATAGACAAGGTGCCAAAACGCAGGTGAAGTCCCAAACGGGAGGTACCCTTTTCCATGGCAGGAAAATTTCGGTTTTGGCTGTATTGTTTCAACGTATCGGGATCCAGTTTTGCTGGCGGGAAAAAATCTTTTTCCATTTCTTCAAATCCCATGGACTGAAGGCTGGGTATGGGATCTGCCTCCCAAAGCAAGAAACGGTCTGTCTTGGTTTCGGTAGGATACCGAGGTATGGGAGAAGCCAGTAATTTCTGTTTCCATTTTTTGGCATAAGGAGTAAAGACGGTATAGGGCTTTCCATCGTCCTTGGTGACTTCGTCTTTTTCAAAAATCACTTGGTCTTTGAAGGTTTCAAAACCAATCCCCTTTGCTGCCAATTCCGCTCCTATGGATTGATCCCTTTCACGGGCATAGGGCTCATAGTCGTGGTTGGCATAGACTTTTTTGATGTCAAAACTTTCTTGCAAAGCTTTGAATGCTGCTGCTGGCTTGCCATAGAAAAACCAAAAACCACTTCCCTTTTCATTTAACCAATGGTGCAAAGTACTCAGGGTTTGGTGAATGAAGGCCACTCGCTTGTCTGCCGGGGGGAGCAAGTCCAAAATCTCCCGGTCAAAAATAAATACAGGCAAAACTTTTTCTTCCCCATTCAGGGCCTGCCACAAAGCATGTTGATCCCGCAAACGCAGGTCTCTCCTGAACCAACAAATGGATATGGATGGTCGCATGGAATTTTAACACCAAGGGCCTTGATTTGTTGCAAAAAAAAGACCCGGCCATTGGCCGGGTCTTGAAGGAAAATTTTTGGACTGATTAGTTCACAAATTTGGGAATCAATACAGTGCGGCGGTTAACACCACGGCCTTCTTTGGACTTGTTGTCCGCAATGGGGCGAGTGGAGCCATAACCAGTTGAAGTCAATCGATCAGCAGCAATGCCTTGTTTAACCAAGTAGTTCTTCACGGCATCGGCACGCTTTTGAGACAAGGGGTTGTTGATCTTGTCGGTACCGGTGTTGTCGGTGTGACCTTCAATGTCGATGTGCATGTTGGGGTATTTCTTCAAGAGTTCCAACAAGGGTCCAACTTTGGATTTGGCACGGGCCACATTGGCCAATTTAGCCGTTCCAGTTTGGAAGTAGAAGCTGCGGGCAGCATCAATCAATTGCTTGCTCATGTCTGGGCAACCAAAATTGCTGGCAACACCGGCTTCGTTGGGACACTTATCTTCTTCGTCATTTACACCATCACCATCGGTATCAGGAATGGGGCAACCAGCGTAGCGGGCCAAACCAGCCACAGTGGGACATTTGTCTTCTTCGTCGTTCACACCATCTTTATCGGTATCAGGTACAGGACAGCCTTGGTATTTGGCCAATCCAGCAACAGTAGGACACTTGTCTTGCTCATCGTTGACGCCATCTTTGTCGGTGTCAGGTACAGGACAGCCTTGGTATTTGGCCAATCCAGCAACAGTAGGACATTTGTCTTGGTCATCTATTACACCATCACCGTCGGTGTCCTTGGGTGCAGGAGGAGGAGGAGGTGCAATAACGGCAACGGGGGCAGGTGCAGCACCTTTTTTCTCGAACAATCTTACTTTCAGACCCACTTGCAGACCCTGATCGTAAAATTTGATGTCGCCTTTGTTGGCATTGCGGCTTGCTTCTGTTTTTCTGTCAGAAAGGCCATACATGTAACGGGCATAACCACTCACCAAGCTATTGGGGAAAAGTTCTACTCCACCAGTTACCATACCGGAGACTTGCGTAAACTCATCTCTTGAGAAGTTAGAGGGAGCATCATTGTTCAGGTTGAGGTTGTAATTCACCTGGGGGCCAAACAAGAAAGCAAAATTGTTTGAAGCGTGGTATTTAACCAAAACAGGCAAACTCAAATAACCCATTCTACCGTCAAATTGACCAGCAGGGTTATTGTTGCCAACATAATTGTAAACATTGTATTGGAGTTGGGGTTCCAAAGACCATTTCTTGGCCAAAGCGAAATTTACCCAAACACCCCCGGCAAATCCAGTACCTGTTTTGTAGGCAATATTGGAGTTAACGTTTTTCACCCGCATGGTGGTGAAATTGGCGGCTCCCAAGATACCTCCAGAAACCTTGGTTTTACCTGTTTGTTTTTGGGCATTCACTGCCGTAGAAGAGAGCAAGATAAGGGCTCCCAACAATCCGAAAAGATTTTTCATTGCTGCGTTTTTTTGGTTTTTCTTTTCCAAAGTATGGAAAATAACACCGCTAAGTTAGTTTTCTTGGCACATATAGCAAAAAAAATTATCCCATAGAGCGCATTAATTCTCTCCAAAGTTCCAAGGTTTGGTCAGCACGATAGGTCTTGTCCTGAAAAGATTTGACCCAACGCATGGGATGAATAGCATTGGACAAAAACACTTCGCCTGCTGTCAACAAATCAGCGGGTTGGATGCTTTGTTCGGACACGGACCAGCCTCCAGTTCGGGCCACTTGCAAAATTTTTCGGCGCATGACGCCAGCTATGGGGCCTTCTGAAAGAGCAGGGGTCAACAATCGGCCTTTTTCGAGTAGAAATAAATTGGCAATAGTGCTGTCGGCAATGCCTCCATTTGGGTTGCACAAAAGGGCATCGTTCCAATGGTGCTGACGGGCCCATTTTGCTGCCATGACATAGGGCAGGAATTGATTGGTTTTCAGGCCTGAAAAAGCATCCTTGGGTTTGACCGCCAGGGGATAGATTCCAATGTCTAACCCATTGCTGTTCCATTGGTCATGGCCCAAGGGCAGGGGCCAGGATTGAACCAATAACCTGGGCGCATCCGAAACGGCATCGTACAATCCCCCTTCACCCCGGTAGACGGTTAAACGAATGCGTGCGCCCTTTTCCTGTTTGTTCTTTTTGACCAACTGGCCAATGGTTTCTAAAAGAAAAGCGGTTGTAAAATGGGGCGGGACATCAAAACCCAGTTGGTCCAAGGTAGAAAAGAGCCTTTCCCAGTGAAAATCGGCCAAAAGCAAGCGCCCATCCAACCATTTCATGGTCTCAAAACAGCCGTCACCATAGCGAAAAGACCGGTTATCGGCCAGGATCAATGGCTGGTTGGCCGACAAGAATTTGGTGTTGTGAAAAAGAAAGGGAGAAGGCTGCATGGCGCAAAGATAGATGCACTGTACATTCGCCAAAACCCTTTCTATGCCATCATCTCAGCCAGGGCCCAGCTGTCAGGACATCATCCAATCCTTGGAAAGCTTGGCCCCGCTTGCCTTTCAGGAAACTTATGACAACAGTGGTTTTATAGTGGGTGATCCCCAATCAACCTGCACGGGGGTGCTTTGTACCCTGGATGCAACAGAAGAGGTGATAGAAGAAGCCATTGCAAAAGGGGTTAACCTGGTGGTCGCCCACCACCCCATTTTGTTCAAAGCCACCAAGGGCTTGACGGGCAAAAATTATGCGGAAAAGGCACTGATCAAAGCCATTCAAAACAAAGTTGTCTTGTATGCCATCCACACCAATTTGGACAATGTCATGGGGGGCGTCAACAGCCGAATGGCCATGGCTTTGGGCTTGGTGGATACCCAGGTTTTACAACCCCGCAAAGACTTGCTGCACCTCTTGATCACCTATGTGCCGGAGGCTTACTTGGCGCCGGTACAATCCGCTTTGTTTGCAGCGGGTGCGGGTGAGATAGGTCAATACAGCGCTTGCAGTTTTCACTCCCCAGGTACGGGGGGCTTTACTGGTTCAAACCAAAGCAATCCCTTTGTAGGAGAGCCGGGAAAAGCACATACCGAAAAAGAAGAAAGAGTAGAAGTCTTGGTACCCCGTCACCTAGAAAAAAAAGTATTAAAAGCCTTACACAATGCCCATCCTTACGAAGAAGTGGCTTATTACCTGATCCCCGTGAACAATGCCCACAGCACGGTGGGCAGCGGGCTGATGGGCCGATTGCCAACACCCCTTTTGGAACAGGATTGGTTAAAAAAAGTACAAGCTTGTTTTGGACTCAAAGCCCTTCAGCACAGTCCATTATTGGGCAAACCAGTGCAAAAAGTGGCTTTGTGCGGGGGCAGTGGCAGTTTTTTGAGTGGCGCCGCCCGGGCGGCCGGCGCCGATGTTTTTTTGACCGCCGACGTCAAATACCACGAATTCTTTGATGCTGAAAACCAGCTGGTGATCACTTCTATTGGGCATTGGGAAAGTGAGCAATTTACCATCGACCTGCTTTTTGAGCATTTGCAAGCCAAATTCCCTACCTTTGCCGTCCTAAAATCTACCACAGTGACCAACCCTGTGGCATATTTTATGGGTTAATCATTCAAACCACAACCGCAACATGGCCGCCGTTAAAGATTTCTCTGTAGAAGAAAAATTGGTCAACCTTCTGCGCTTACAAAAGACCGACAGCAAATTAGACGAGATCCAAGTGCTCAAGGGCGAATTGCCCATGGAAGTGAAAGACTTGGAAGACGAAATCCTGGGATTGAACACCCGCCAAACCCGCATTGAAGAAGTCATCAATGGCATGACCGAATTCATTGAAGGCCGCAAAAATGCCATCAAGGATGCCGAAGCCCTGATTGCCAAATACGAGAAGCAAAGCGACAACGTCAAGAACAACCGCGAATTTGAAGCCATCAACAAAGAGGTAGAAATGCAGCAGTTGGAAGTAAAGTTGTGCGAAAAACAAATCCGTGACGCCAACGAAGATTTGGCCGAGAAAGTAAAGGCTTTGGAAATTGCCAAAAAAGAAGTGGCCACCAAAGAAGGCGTGCTGAACCACAAAAAGGGAGAACTGGAGAAAATCATTGCCGATACCGAGAAAGAAGAAACAGCCCTTAACAAATTGAGTGCCGATGCCCGTGCCCACATTGACGACCGTTTGATGTACAGCTATGACCGCATCCGCAAAAGCTACCGCAACGGCTTGGCTGTAGTACCGGTAGAACGGGATGCTTGTGGGGGTTGCTTCAACTCCATCCCTCCCCAGCGCCAAAGCGAGATTCGTTTGCACAAAAAAATCATCGTTTGCGAAAACTGCGGCCGCATTTTGGTGGACGCCGATTTGAATGACAGCGTTGAAGTAAAATAAATCGCAAAACATTCTTCTGAAAGGGCTTCCATGGAAGCCCTTTCTTATTTTTACGGAAGATGAAAAAAAGCGGGCACTTGTTGGGATGGTTGGTCATGGTGCTGTGGGCCCATGCGGTGGGTGCTCAAATGCGATACCAATTCAACACCAAGTGTTTGGTCACTTACCAAGCCATTACCCGCTTGGAATCCGTGCCCGCGAGGAACTTTTTGGAGGACCTCAAAAAAACAGAACCCCAGAATGCTGCTCCCGTCATGCTGGAAGATTATTTGGATTTTTTTCAACTCTTCATCAACGAAGACCCAAATGATTATGCCCGCTTGTACCCACAGTTTCAAACCCGCTTGGATCGCCTCTCCAAGGCTGATAAAGCCTCTCCCTTTTATTTGTATGGACTGGCCGTTGTTCGCAGCCACAGGGCCATTGTGCAAATCAAATTCAACCATTATTGGGATGCTGCCCGGGATTTGCGCAAAGCTTATTTGCTCTTAGAAGAAAACCAAGAACGCTACCCTGGGTTCAGTCCCAACACCCTGTTGTTTGCCAGTTTACAGACAGTTATCGGAACCCTTCCCTCCTCTTACAAGTGGATTGTTAACCTCTTGGGCATGAAGGGTGATTTGAATGGCGGCTTAGAAAAAATAAAAGCCTTGGCCAACAGCAAAGACCCCTGGGCAAAAGTATTTTTTCCAGAAACAGCTTTTGTATATCCCTATTTGCTTTTTCATTTGGCCAATCGACCCGATGAAGCCCTTGCTTTTGTGCGCAACAACCAATTGGACTTGGTCAATAACCACTTACACGCTTACATGGCCGCCAATTTGTACCTGAACCACAAAGAAGCAGCCCGCAGCAAACAAGTCATTGAAAGCCGAAACCCCTCCCCAACTTACATGCCCTTGGTGGTCTGGGATTTTACGTTGGGCTATGTACACCTTTACCATTTGGAATACCAGCTGGCCCAGCAACATTATGAATCTTTTTTGCGCCAGTTCAAGGGCAAGTTTTATGTGAAAGAAGTGTACCAAAGAATAGCTTGGGCACAGTATTTACAAGGCCAAGAACAAAAAGCCAAAGCCA
>RDYY01000109.1 GCA_004293505.1 Sphingobacteriia bacterium
CCAGCGCATTCGGCCATCAAACAACAAGGCAAACCCGTTTATTTGGCAGCCAGAAAGGGAGAAGCAGTTGCCCTGGAACCCCGACCAGTGACCATTTATCGCTTTGAGCTGACGAAAATAAATTTACCCCGCATTGAATTTTTGGTGGAGTGTTCAACGGGAACCTATATCCGCAGTTTGGCCCATGACCTGGGCCAGGCTTTGGGTACAGGCGCTTATTTGAGTGCCTTGCGCAGAACAGCCATCGGAGACTTCCAAGCCGATGCTGCTGAAACCGTGGAAAGTTTTGAAGAGAAGGTCAAGTCCTTGTTGGCCTCAGAAGGGTAGGCCAATGCCAAATTGGATGGCATAATTGGGAATCGTTACCCCATTGGGTCTGGTATTGCTCCACTCAAAATTATCAAAGCTCATCCATCCTTTGTTGGTGGTGCGCAATGGGTCTTTCACTTTGTAGGCAAAGTCCAATCGAATCAAGAAATAGGAAAAGTCTAGGCGCAACCCTGTGCCCAAGCCAATGGCCAAGTCTTGTCCAAAACGACTCAGGTTAAACAGGGTTAGGGGATCCGTTCCTTTTACCTTGCGGATGTTCCACACATTGCCCAAGTCTGCATAGAGGGCACTGCCTACTTTCATGCTGCCAAAACTGACCAAGGGAAAACGGTATTCAATGTTCCATTCCAATTGCATGTCACCAAAACGGTCCCTGAAGGCATTGAATGCCGTGTCTTGTTCGCTTTGGTTGGAACTGCCCAAGCCCAATTGCCGCAAACGCCAAGCCCGCATGCTATTGGGGCCCCCAGCAGAGAACTGTTTAAAAAATGGCATGGTGGGACCAATGATGGTGTCCCCACCATAGTTGTAACCCAAGCCACCATAAGCCCGCAAGGCCAATTCTGTTTTTTGGTACTTGATGGATTGGCGAAACTCCATTTCTGTTTTTAAGTAGCGGTAAATCTTGCCATTAAAGCCAGGAAGCAAACCAAATATACCTCCTGCTTCTTCTATGCCCAAACGGAAATACCTGCTCTTGTTGGGGTTGCGCGGGCTGATGGTGGTGCGCAAAAAACTAAAGCTTTGGCTCAATATATTTCCTTCGTTAAAGGATGCTTGTAAAAAGGGGTTGTTTTGGATCAGGGTTTTGAGGGAGTCCCTTTTTTCAATGTTGTACAATTCAATGTTGAGGGGGCGGTACAAAAAACTATTTTGTTTTTTCTTCCATTCATATCCCCAACTCAGGATGGTGTTGCGGACCAAATAAAAATCTTTGCGGTCTACATAAGCCGCATTGATGGACAAGAGGGTTCTTCTGTTTTCCAAGCTGGTGGGCCCTTTGAAGCGATCAAAGGGTTGGATCAATTTGGGAAAAACAAACGTGTATCCACCGTTGAAAATATAGGTTTGAAAAAGATCCGAGTTGGGCTGTTTGTTGTTCAACACATTCAATTCCACACCTGCACTGGCTTTGACCACACCTTGGATGGCGCGCTTCCACAAATTGCGGTTGGTATAGGTAAAATTGGTCGAGATCCCAATCAAATTGGTAATGCCGATATCGGCCGTGTTGTAACTGCCCTCTAAATTGACCGAATAACTTTGTTTGACGGCAGGTACCATGAAAAAATGCATGTCCAGGGTATCCTTGCCCCTGGGTTCGGGTCGAATGTCAACCGATTGCCAAGCCCCCATGCGGGTCAGGGCATTGGTGGTGGTAAAATATTTTTCTTCATTGTACAAGTCCCCTTTTTTGAAATAGGTTTCGTTGCGCATGGGTTTCAAAATAAATTTTCCTTCGCGGTAACGCATGATGCGCTCTCCTTGGCGCCATGTCTTCAAACTGCTGTCCCGCATCAAGTTTTCGGGTACATCAGACAATTTGGTTTCTGGGTAATAAATCAAATTGCCGATGTAGTAAGGGAAGGTTCGGTTGCTGTCTAAGCCCGTTCGGGATTTGATGGTGATGTCCCAAGCTGGGTTTTGTTTTTTGCGGGCAGCCGCCAGTTCAAACAGCCTCAGCTGCTCAAAGGGGTCCAAGGTCAGTTTCAACAAAGGGGCATCAAGGGTATCCACCAAAGCATAAATGTCTTCTCTGGTTTGGCGGTAATAGCCATTTCGGCGGTAAACCGAGACCAAGCGGTCCAGTTCGCGGTTGATGATTTGTTTGTTGTAGGGCTCTCCTTTTTTCAACAGCTTGTCTTTGGCAACCGAAAGCGTCAGGGATTGCAAAGCACTGTCAGACAAATCATAGCTGATGGAATCAATTCTAATGTTCTTGCCTGTTTCAACGGCCATGACCACCGATGTCCGCACTTGGTCTTTGAGGGTGTCAAAAGAATAACGGGGGGTAAAATCGGCATAATAATAGCCTTCTGCTTGTAAATACCCCCGCATGAAATTGGCTGTGGTGCGCAGGTTGAGGGTATCAAAAACGGGAGGCTTTTTTATTTTGTACCAAAACAACCATTGTTGCACTTTGGGGACCCTTAAGCTGTCGTCCCAATAATTGGACAGCACATCGGTTAAGCGTTTTTTC
>RDYY01000014.1 GCA_004293505.1 Sphingobacteriia bacterium
GGCAGCTTTGGTCATGGCCAAGCGCATGGCTTTGGGCCCTATCACCAAACCCAGTCCTGCGTCACCATCAAGGGTTGCAGTGGAAGGTGTTTCATGCAGGATGCGAACCTGGGGACGGGCATTGATGCGGCCCGCTTCCCACAAACGTAAATACCCGCTCAGCCTGGCGATGCCATGGCTTTCAATGCCCCGCAAGTCTGCACTCAACAGGACTTCGGCAGCCAGTTGGGCATCTTCCAACGGACAGCCCATGGCCAAAAACACTTTTTCACAAAAGGCCAAGAGCCTTTCATAAGTATATACTTGGTCCATGCTTAAAAAGGAAGGTCATCGTCACTGGAAGCTTCGGGAGAAAAGCTGGAAGCGGGCGATACGGAGGAAGCAGGATTTTGCGCTGGTGCTGCAGCGTATCCGCCTGAATGGGCATAACCACCAGTGGCTGCTGAGGGCTGGCCTTCATTGGTTCGAGCGCCCAAAAGTTGAATGTTGGCAATGCGCAAGGACAAGCTTGCTCCATGGGTGCCTTCTTTTGTAGTATAGGTCCTGACATCGGGTTGACCCTCAACATATACTTGGGTCCCTTTCTTTAAATAAGGATGAATGCCTGTGCGCTCTGTCCAATAAGCACAATCTACCCAGGTGGTTTTGTCTTTTTGGTTGCCCTGTGCGTCTTTGTATCGCTCGGTATGGGCCAAGGTAAAATTGATCACATTTTTTCCGTTCACATTGTTGAGAACAGCATCTCTTCCCAAATTGCCAATGGCAGTTAATTTAATCATGTGGTTGTTTTTTATTGTTGGGAAAATGAAAATAAGTAAAAGCAAGCAAGTGGCACTTTTTTTTGTACGGGTTGTTTAAGCCTTTTGGAGGGATGGCTGAACATGGTGTTAAACCCTTGCCAGCAAAGCGTTTCCGTATTTAACTTTGGGGTATGCAAGGACTGCAACTGACCATACCAACTTTACAAGACCATGGGGCCATTGTGGAAGCCGAGATCCATACCAGCGAGGACACTTTTTTGGCCATCAAAAACCACAATGGTTACGACAAATACAATTCCGTTAAATTATTGATTGATACGGGATCCAATGTTTCAGGCATTGATGCCAAAATCATAGAGCGGCTGAAACTCAAGCAGTACAAGGACAACGCAACAGTAGATGGCGTAGGTGGTCGATTGGATTTACGGTTTTACCGCTGCATTTTATACCTGCCCATTTTTAAAGAGAAAGCCCTTCCCATTGATGTGATTGAAGGGGATTATTCTCATTCGCCTTATGATGGGGTCATTGGCAGGGATGTGTTGAAATACTGCAGTTTTGTGTACGATGGCTGGAGCGACACCTTTAAATTAATGGCTGTAGACCTTTGATTTTTCGCATTTCGACAAGTTTACGGGGCTTAACAAGGGGCTGAAAGGGCATTTTTTGGCCATTCTTGTTCTACTTTTGCAAAAAATTGGTTTAACATGAGCAAGAAGGGTAAAGTATTGGTGGCCATGAGTGGCGGTATTGACAGTACCGTTACCGCCCTGATGCTGCACCATGAGGGCTATGAAGTGGTGGGCATCACCATGAAAACTTGGGATTATGCTTCTTCCGGTTCCAGCAGCAAAGAAACAGGGTGTTGCAACATCGACAGTTTCAACGATGCCCGTCAAGCCGCCGTGCACCATGGCTTTCCCCATTTTATCCTAGACATCCGGGAAGAATTTGGCGACTTTGTGATTGAGAATTTTGTGGAAGAATATTTGGCAGGCAGAACCCCTAACCCTTGTGTCATGTGCAATACCCATATCAAATGGCGGGCTTTGCTCAAAAGGGCCAATGCTTTGGATTGTGCTTTCATTGCCACTGGACACTATGCCAGCATCAGCCAGCACAACAATGGTCGTTATACCATCAGCAAAGGCTTGGATGAGACCAAGGACCAGAGCTATGTATTGTGGGGACTGGACCAAGAATTGTTGTCGCGCACCATCATGCCCTTGGGTACTTATCGCAAATCGGCCATCCGCCAAATGGCCATGGACATGGGCTACCCCGAACTGGCCAAAAAAAGCGAGAGCTATGAAATCTGTTTTGTGCCCGACAACGATTACCGGGGCTTCTTGAAAAGAAGGGTGGATGGATTAGAAGAGAAAGTACAAGGCGGCTGGTTCACCGACAGCCAAGGAAAGAAATTGGGCCAACACAAAGGCTATCCTTTTTACACAATTGGACAACGCAAAGGATTGGACATTGCTTTGGGCAAACCCGTTTATGTCACCGCCATTGACCCGGATACCAACACAGTTGTTTTGGGCGATGAAACCGAGTTAGAACAAAACGACATGATCGTGGGCAAATTGAATTGGATCAAATACGATGGCATTACAGAAGGAATGGAAGCCATGACCCGTATTCGGTACAAAGACAAAGGCGCCCTCAGCAATTTATATACCCATGAAAACGGCATCAGGGCCCGTTTTTATGAAAATGTCAAAAGCATTGCACCGGGACAAAGTGCTGTTTTCTACGAGGGCAACGATGTCATCGGTGGGGGCATCATCCAACGGGGCGCTTTGCTGTAAACTGCGCTGTTTATTTTTTGCGCAACAAAGCGCCAAACAAAGTATCGGCTTGTTGGTGGTATCCCGTCAACAACCTTTGTTCCACCAACTCCCATTTTCCTGTAACCATCAAAGCTTTTACATGGTCTTCATTTTCTGCTTGAAAAACAGAACAGGTCAAGTAAAGCAGAAAGCCTTGTTGTTTGACCGCGGGCAAAACATGCTGCAAAATCTTGGTTTGCATCTGGGCGTATGGCGCCCCTTTTTCAGGGGCATAAAAATAGAGTTGCTCGGGCGTACGAGACCAAGTACCACTACCACTACAAGGCGCATCGCAAATCACCAGGTCAAATGTATCTGTCATGACCAGTGGTTTTGTCAAATCGGCTACAAAGGATTTTTCCAATGCTATGCCGGCTTGGGCCATGCGCTGGTGCAGGTTGCGCAAAATGGTGGGCCGTATATCAGAAACGGTCAGGCGCGGCCGGTCCAAATGATCCGTTGCCAAAATGGATTTTCCCCCACTGGCCGCGCAACAGTCCCATACAGTGGGCCGAGGAGGCAAATGCCCAGCAAGGGTTTTAAAAAATTGCGCCACCCGTTGTGAACTGATGTCTTGCACCACGGCATCCCGGTTCAGGGCAATGGTTTTTTCTATATCGGTTCCAGGTGCCACCGACAAAGCATCCCCTCCTTCTTCTATCCATTCAACGCCTGCCGCTACCAATGCTTGTTTTACTTTGTTCATTTTACCCGGCCGCACGCGCAAATAAACTTTGGGTTGGTGCAAATGGGACAAAGCAAAATCTTCGCTGTCAATGCCTGTACTCAATGCCGGGGCAAAGGGAAAAATATTGTCAGCCGACCATTCCATTGGAAGAAAGTCCACCGGAAAAATATCTTTCCAAGCATCTTGGGTAGTGGGTTGAAGGGCCAAAGCTTGACAGAGTGCTTCTGGCAAGGGCAAATGTTTGAATGCCTGTCCTGCCCTAAAAAAAGCATAACACAATGCCGAAATACTGCGCCTGTCTTTGGAACCATATTTTTTGCTCAAAGCAAATTGTTGCTTGAGAAAAACGGCCAAAGGCAGGCTACCATCATAATCGGCCAAAAAGCCCAATGCGGTTTGAAAATGTGCGTTTGCGTATTTCATAAAAGAATAAAGCCCACCGAAGTGAGCTTTATTAAATGACCAATTCAGTTTATACTTCCAACAGTGTTTTCACAGGATCCTTGCCCATCAACAACAACTCAGGGTTTTCCAACAAGTCTTTTACCCGAACCAAGAAACTGACCGACTCCCTACCGTCAATGATGCGGTGGTCATAGCTCAGGGCCAAGTACATCATGGGGCGCACCACTACCTGTCCATTGATGGCCATGGGGCGTTCTTGAATTTTGTGCATGCCCAAGATGGCACTTTGGGGAATATTGATGATAGGTGTGCTCATCAAAGAACCAAAGACCCCACCATTGGTAATGGTGAAAGTTCCGCCTTGTAAATCTTCTGTGGTGAGCTTGCTGTCGCGGGCTTTACCGGCCAAATCAATGACTTTCTTTTCAATCTCGGCCATGCTCAGGCTTTCTACATTGCGCATCACGGGAACGGTCAAGCCGCGGGGTGTACTCACCGCTATGCTGATGTCGGCATAATCATGGTACACCAATTGATCGCCATCAATGAAGGCATTCACAGCAGGCCACTCACCCAAGGCAATGGCGCAGGCTTTGGCAAAAAAGCTCATGAAACCCAGATTGACACCGTGGGATTCTTTGAACTTGTCCTTGTATTGCTTGCGGATCTCCATGATGCGGGTCATGTCTACTTCGTTAAAAGTGGTCAACATGGCCGTGGTGTTCTTGGCTTCTACCAATCGACGGCTGATGGTTTTGCGCAAAGCACTCATTTTTTCTTGGCGCAGGTTGCGAGAAAACAATTCTCCGCCCGCTACCAAAGGTTGCTTGCCCGGATTTTGCAAAGCTTGCAACACATCTTGCTTCATGATTTTACCCCCAGCACCAGAAGGTGTAATGGATTTGGTATCTACTTGCTTGTCGGCAATGATGGCAGACGCTACAGGGCTGGCTTTGATGTCGTTGGCAACCGCTACAACGGGTGCAGCACTGGGTGTGGCACTGGCCGAAGGAGGGGCTGGTGCTGTTGCGGCAGCAGGAGCAGGTGCCTCGGCCCCTTCCGGCTTGGCAGCTGTTTCATCTATTTTGGCCAACACGTCTCCAATCAAAAGGGTATCACCTTCTTTGCCAATGGTGGTTAAAATACCGGCTTTTTCGGCGTTCACTTCAAAAGTGGCTTTTTCACTTTCCAGTTCTGCAATGACTTCATCCCTTTCTACCCAGGCTCCGTCTTTTTTGGTCCATTTAAGCAGGGTTACTTCGCTGATGGACTCTCCTACCGTGGGAACTTTGATCTCAATCATAATGGTTGGTTCGTATGGTGATGGCTAATGTTTAAATGTGAAAGGCTGTCTCCAAAATTTCAGCTTGTTCTTGTGCATGTACTTTGGCATAACCAGTAGCCGTAGCGGCACTGGCATTGCGGCTGATGATGCCAAAGGGCATGGCTTTCAGGTTCATTTGCAAAAAGGACGCCGCGCCCATGTTCAAGGGTTCTTCTTGCACCCAGAACCAGCTGGCAGCGCCATATTTGGCATGGGCAGCTTCCAATTGCTTCACGGGCAGCGGATAAATTTGTTCCAATCGAACCACTGCAATATCTGTCCGGTTTTCCTTGGCTTTCTTATCGGCCAATTCAAAATAAATCTTGCCTGAGCAAAACAATACTTTTTGCACTTGGGCGGCATCGTTTACGGTTTCATCGTCTATTAATTCCTGGAATTTTCCGTGTGTAAATGCTTCCAGTTTGCTGTAAGTGCCTGGGCTGCGCAAATTGGCTTTGGGCGAGAAATTGATCAAGGGCTTGCGGAAATTCCAGGTCAATTGGCGGCGCAAAGCGTGGAACAAATTGGCAGCCGTTGTGATATTGGTCACCACCATGTTCAGTTCGGCACACATTTGTAAAAAGCGCTCTAAGCGGGCACTGCTGTGTTCTGGGCCTTGGCCTTCATACCCATGGGGCAAGAGCATCACCACACCGTTTTGTCTTTGCCATTTTTGTTCTCCAGCAGCAATGAATTGGTCAATCATGGTTTGGGCACCATTACAAAAATCGCCAAACTGGGCTTCCCAAATCACCAATGCATTGGGATTGGCCATGGCATAACCATATTCAAATCCCAAGACCCCATACTCACTCAACAAGGAATTGTAAATCTTGAATTTGCGTTGTCCCTCTTGAAAATGATTGAGTCGGTTGTATCCTTTGTTGGTGACTTCGTCACGGATAATGGCGTGGCGGTGGCTGAAAGTACCACGCTGAACGTCTTGCCCACTCATGCGCACCACACTTCCATTGACCAGCAAAGAACCATAGGCCATTAATTCTGCCGTGGCCCAATCAATCTTGCCTTCGGTTTCCAAGAGTTTGACCTTGTCTTGGATCAGTTTTTCAATTTTTTTGAGGGGCTTGAGGGTATCTGGCCATTGCATCAAACCCTTGAAAAGGCTTTGGGCCAGATCAGGGCTGATGGCGGTATCGGGAGACTGGTCAAAATCTTCCCACTTGGCTTTGCCCAAACTTTTCCAAGCCAATTCGGGCTGCTGGTAGGTGTAAGGCAAGGGTTGTTGTTTTACTTCGTCCAGTCGCTCTTGCAAATCGCCCCAGAATTTTTTCTCCATGTCTTTGGCCAATTGCTGGGCATCGGGCGCTCCATTTTGGATCAGAAACTGAGTATAGATTTCCCTGGGATTTTGGTGCTGTTCAATCAAAGCATACAGCTGGGGCTGGGTGTATTTGGGATCGTCCCCCTCGTTGTGACCATGGCGGCGGTAGCAGACCATGTCAATGAAAATATCGCTGTTGAAAGCTTGGCGGTAACGGGTGGCAATCTCGGCGCATTTGACCACGGCTTCGGGATCGTCGCCATTGACGTGCAATACAGGTGCATGCACCATGGCAGCCACAGATGTGCTGTAATCCGCACTGCGGGCATCGTCAAAATCAGTGGTAAAACCAATTTGGTTGTTGATCACAAAGTGAATGGTACCGCCGGTGTAATAGCCGCGCAGGTCACTCATTTGCAATACTTCGTAAACAATGCCTTGGCCCGCCACGGAGGCGTCTCCGTGTATCAAGATGGGCAAAACCTTGTCAAAATCGCTGTCGTATAACACATCGGCCTTGGCCCGGGCAAAGCCCACCACCACAGGGTCTACCGCTTCCAAGTGCGAAGGGTTGGGCATCAGCTTGAGGTGGATTTTCTTTTCCTCGGCCGTCAATACTTCACTGCCATAACCCATGTGGTATTTGACATCGCCACTGCCCATGGTCTGGTCCATGATGGCCGTGCCTTCGAACTCGCTAAAGATTTGTTCATAGGTCTTGCCCATGATGTTGGCCAAGACATTCAAGCGACCCCTGTGGGCCATGCCAATCACCACTTCTTCTACCGCGTTGTCTGCAGCAACCGAGATGATGGCATCTAAAGCGGCAATAGTGGTTTCACCCCCTTCCAAAGAAAATCGTTTTTGGCCGATGTATTTGGTGTGCAGGAATTTTTCGAACATCACACCCTGGTTCAACTTTTCCAGGATCCGTCTTTTTTTGGCCATCGATAGCGGCGTAGCAAAATCCTGCTCCATCTCTTTGGTGAGCCAATCAATTTTTTTCTGGTCACTGATGTATTTGAACTCGATGCCCACGCTGTGTGCGTAGGTTTTTTCTAGGTGGGCCAAGATCTTGCGCAAACTGGTTGCACCCAATCCAATCAGGTTACCGGCTTGGTATACCTGGTCCAAATCGGCTTCCCCCAAACCAAAAAAAGACAATTCCAAATTGGCTCCCCTGTTTTTGCGGGGGCGAATGGGATTTGTCTTGGCCAACAAATGGCCTTTGTTGCGGTAGCCGAGGATCAGCCGATACACTTTTATTTCCCTCATCCAATCGGTTCCAGCGGCAGGGGCAGCAGCTGCTACACCACCTTGTCCACCTTGGTACTGGACGGCAAAGTCAAATCCCTCAAAGAATTTCTTTAAATCAGGGTCAACCGATGCAGGGTCTTGGACAAAAGACCGGTACATGTCTTCGATAAAAGAGGGGTGGGAATTCGTGATATAAGAAAAATCCTTCATGAATCGTTGGTTATCGGCGTTAGACGGAGGGCAAATATCGGTCAACTGGGGCAGAATTTCGCCTAAAATCTGATCAAAAATCAGGTCAAAACCTTGTTTTTTTAGCTTGTTTTTGAAGTTTTTCGCGATAAAATTTTCCCATATCAATATTCATACCTACCTTTGCCGTCCTGAAAAAAAGAAACAATGGCTAATCACTCCGCAACGAAAAAAGACGTTAGACAAGCTGCCAAGCGTCGTGACCGCAACCGTTACTATGGCAAAACAACCCGTAATGCCATCCGTGACCTGAAAGCCGGCACCGAGAAAAAAGCTTATGAAGAGCAGTTGCCCAATGTCCTCTCCCAGATCGACAAACTGGCTAAGCGGGGCATCATACACAAAAACAAAGCCGCTAACTTGAAGAGCAAGTTGGCCAAAAAAGCAAATGTAATGGCATAATGCCCGCTGCACAATAGTAGAACCGGTCCTTGTGGCCGGTTTTTTTATGCCCATTTGGGAAAGCGCAATGTAAAAGCATGGGTTTCAGGCAACTCAAAACCGTAAGATATTTGTCCACCATGGGCTTCCACGATGCGTTTGACCATGGACAGACCCAATCCAAATCCTTTGAGGTGAATGGGATGGGTGCCCCTAAAAAAGGGTTGAAAAATTTGTTCTATTTCATCCTCTGCCAAAGGCAATCCCGGGTTGGTAAAAATCAATTCCCAGGTTTTTACTGCGTCAGTCACTTGCACCTGTAAGGAAGGGGCAGTAGCATATTTTTCGGCATTCTTGACCAAGTTTTCAAAAGCAATGCGCAGCAAAGCTTCATTGGCATGCACCAAGGGTTCAACGGGTTCGCCATCCACCAGGCCGTAATCCAATGTTACTTGAAATTGGGGCATTTCTTTCTGGCATTTGCCCATCACCTCCAACAACAATTCATCCAACCGTACAGCAGGCCAATCAGGATGCATCCGGGTATTTTCGGCTTGGGACAAAATGAGCAAAGATTGGGTCAAGTCAATGAGTTGCTCTTGCTCTTCTTTTAATGAGCGCAAGATGGCTTTGGTTTGCGCAGGGTTCAGGTCTTTGGACAAGGCCGACTCGGTTTGAGACAACATCACGGCCAATGGGGTTCGCATTTCATGGGCAGCATGACGGGCAAAACTTTTTTGAAAATCAAAGGCCTTGCGCAAGCGTTCCAACATGGCATTAAAATTGGCAGCAATGGACTGTAACTCATCTTTGGTGGTGCGTTCAGGAATCCGTTCAGCCAAATTGAGTTCGGTGGTTCTTTTCATTTGCCAACTCAACAAACGCAGGGGCTTGATGGCCTCGTTCACAAAAAGAAAAGACATCACGGCTGTCAGAAACAAGCCCCCCAAAAAAACCCCACCCAAAATCCATTGCAAGCTGTTTTTTTTGCGGATACCAAACTGGTCATAACCCGATATAAAAACCAAATCTTTTTTCTCTGGCATGCGCATGACCACGTGCTGGTTGCCCTCATCGTCCACAAACCGATGCGGCTTTCCTGATTTGAGCAAATCGGGGGCAATACTGGGCAAGGGAAGACGATTAGAATCCGGTAAGCGAAACAATTCTTGTCCCAAACTGTCCGCAATGAATAGGGTTTCCTGGTAAAGGGCCCTGTCGTGTACTTCCCGAATCAGTTGGTTGGTGATCGGATTTTCGGTGCGGGGAAAGCTGTTGAAAATCTTGTACACTTCGGTGCCTTCAATCCTTACCCGGTCAAAATAATCCTCCTCCCGGTAGGTTTCAAACAAAATAAAGATGGTGGCACAACAGAGTGCCAAAATGAGGGCCACAAAACTGGTGAACAAGAGGGCGAACCGAAGTTTCAGGTTCATGGGCTTACTTTAAATAATAGCCAAAACCAGGTTTGGTGTGGATCAATTTGGTGTCAAACTTTTTGTCAATCTTGTTGCGCAAAAAGCTGATGTACACTTCAATGGTATTGGTGCCCGTATCAAAACTCAAATCCCATACCTTCTCCAAAATCTCTTGCTTTGAAATCACCCGATCAGGATTGCGTGCCAACAACACCAAGAGGGTGAATTCCTTGGCGGTTAAATGAATGGGAACACCTCCCCGCACGACCGACTTGTTTTGAAAATCAATTTCCAAGTCGGCCACAATGATTTTGTCTTTTATCTCATTCAGGTCTGAACGCTTGAACAACACTTTGATGCGGGCAAACAATTCCTCAAAATGAAAAGGCTTGACCAAATAATCATCCGCCCCCACATTAAAAGCTTCTACTTTGTCTTGGATATCGCCCAAGGCCGTTAACATAATAATGGGCACTTTTTTATTGGTCTTGCGAAACTCTCGACACAAAGCCAAGCCATTTTTGTAAGGCAAGTTGATGTCCAAAATGACCAGGGCATAATCGTTTTCTTCAAAAAGCCGAGAAGCCGCCAATCCATCTGGTGCTATGTCTACGCGATAACGCAAGCGGGACAATTCTTCCCGCACCACTTGGGCCAATTTTTGTTCATCCTCGGCCAATAATATTCTGTGTACAATTTCCATTGCGCAAATTCCTTTACTCTTCTATTTTAACGACTGATCCAATGCCAGCAATGCTTTGCTTGACCACCGCATTGCCCTTGTATTGCACTTTGCCATTTCCCGCTACACTGATGTTCAAGTTTTTCTCGGCATAGAGGTCAATGTTGCCAATACCCGCTACCGATACTTTGGCATTTTCTGATTTCAAGCCAAATGCATGGCAATCACCGGAGCCTGCAATGGAAAATTTGGCATCCCTTGTTTCTCCCTTCAAATCAATGTTGCCCACTCCCGCTAAATTGACGCCCAAGGTGGGGGTATTGATGTCCAAATCAATTTTACCACTGCCAGCCAGGTTGATGTTGAGTTTATCGCTGCCTGTTAATTTGCCTTCAGAGCTTACTTCGGCAATACCTGCCACATCCAATTCGATGATTTTAGGAGAAACCACCCGGATTTCAATGGCCGGATCGGCGTCCAAGCTGTAGCCTTTTTTCTCCCGCAAATACAATTTGCCCCCTTTTTCTTCTACTACTATATAGGGTTGCAAATTGGCATTGGCCTTGATGGTGGCACTGGCGGTGGTGCCCGGCACCAAGATGACTTTGAAATTCCCCGCTACGTGGATTTTCTCGGCCCGGTTCAGGTCCTTGGTAACAGTCGTGACTTCACCTTCTCCTGTAATTTTTTTGTCCATCACCCCACAGGAAAGGGTCAAAAGGGCCATCAAGAATACCCCCAACAAGGATTTGGTCATGGTATAAAATTTTAGGGAAGATAATACAAAGCCCGCTCCCCTCCTTTGCCCACCCAAAAAATCCAATACCTTCGCACCACCATGGAAAAATTGCTCATCCTTGATTTTGGAAGCCAATATACCCAGCTGATTGCCCGGGCTGTTCGAGAAGCCAATATTTACTGTGAAATAAAACCCTTTCACTACAACTGGGCCCAAGAAACCCATCTCAAGGGCGTCATCCTGAGCG
Organism: Sphingobacteriia bacterium; assembly: GCA_004293505.1. Taxonomy (GTDB): domain Bacteria; phylum Bacteroidota; class Bacteroidia; order Chitinophagales; family Chitinophagaceae; genus Sediminibacterium. Next base: position 11,266 of record RDYY01000014.1, read on the forward strand.
GCTCTCCGGCCAGTGTCAACGAGGCCGAAGCACCCTTGGTAGACCTGTCGGCCTTGGTGGCCCAATACCCCGTTTTGGGCATTTGCTATGGCGCGCAACTGACCGCCAAACTAATGGGCGGCACGGTAAACAAATCCAACAAAAGAGAATACGGCAGGGCCCAGATGACCATCACCCAAGAAGATATTTTGTTCAAAGGGATGGAAGCATCTTCTCAAGTGTGGATGAGCCACAGCGATTCCATCCAAGCCCTCCCCAACGGGTTCAAGGTTTTGGCCACCACAGAAAGCATACCGGTGGCAGCTTTTCGCAGAGAGGGAAGCGATCAGGCCCTTTATGGCTTACAGTTTCACCCAGAAGTATACCACTCTACTGCCGGCAAACAACTGCTGCGCAATTTCTTGGTAGAAGTGTGTGGCTTTGCCCAAACCTGGACCCCAGCGGCTTTTGTGCAAGAGACTGTTGAAGCCTTGAAAGCGCAGATTGGCGACCGCCAAGTGATCATGGCCTTGAGTGGTGGGGTAGACAGCACGGTGGCCGCTACCCTGATTTCAAAAGCCATTGGCAACCGACTCCACGGCATATTTGTGGACAATGGCTTGTTGCGCCAAGACGAATTTCAACAAGTGCTTAACCTGTATGACCAACTGGGCTTGAATGTAAAAGGTGTAGATGCCAAAGAAAGATTTTACACTGCTTTGGCCGGTCAAACCGATCCCGAAGCCAAGCGCAAAGCCATTGGAAAGCATTTTATAGAAGTGTTCCAAGAAGAAGCCGAAAGCCTGACCAATATTTCTTTTTTGGGGCAGGGCACCATTTATCCTGATGTCATTGAAAGCGTTAGTGTGCATGGACCCTCGCAAACCATCAAGTCGCACCACAATGTGGGTGGTTTGCCCGATACACTTCGGTTGGAATTGGTCGAACCCTTGCGCTTGCTGTTCAAAGATGAAGTGAGAAGGGTTGGTTTGGAATTGGGCATTCCCGCCGCCATGATCAACCGCCATCCTTTTCCCGGACCTGGCTTGGGCATCCGCATTTTAGGAGAGGTCACAGCCGAACGGGTGGCCCTTTTGCAAGCAGCCGATGCCATTTTTATTGATGGCTTAAAATCGGCTGGCCTCTACGACCAAGTGTGGCAAGCGGGCACCATTTTATTGCCGGTGAAAAGTGTGGGGGTGATGGGCGATGAAAGAACTTATGAAAACACCGTTGCCTTGCGGGCCGTAACTTCAGTAGATGGCATGACGGCCGATTGGGCCCACTTGCCCTATGGTTTTTTAGCCGACATGTCCAACGCCATCATCAACCAAGTAAAAGGCATCAACCGGGTGGTGTATGACATCAGTTCCAAACCACCTGCCACCATTGAATGGGAATAACATGAAAGCCAAATTTTTAGCGCTGGGTTGTCTCTTGTTTTGGGGTCATGCTGTGTGGGCCCAAACACCCGCTGCCAAGCCGCGCATTTTGGTATGGGCACCTCTCTATTTGGATTCTGCTTTTGCCGGTGACCAATACAGATGGGGCAATGCGGCCCTTCCCCGATATGCCATCAATGGGTTGGATTTTTACCATGGCATTCGATTGGC
>RDYY01000318.1 GCA_004293505.1 Sphingobacteriia bacterium
CTGTTATTTTGACAATGATTTTACGGGTCGTTACCTCTATTCTTTTGACCAAAACAAAGCCGAGGACCAAACCGGTGTCAAAAGGGTAGCGCCATTTGTGGACTGGCTCAAGAAACACAACAAGAAAGGCATGGTGGGGGCTTTTGGGGTTCCCGATGCCGATGACCGCTGGTTGAAAGTCATGGAAACCTTTGTGCAATATTTAAAAGACAACCAAATGCCGGCCATTTATGCGCAGTCCGGTAAATATGCCAGCAACAGCCCCTTGGGCATCTATCCCACCGCTGCTGGCGAAAAACCCCAGATGAGTAGCTTGTCTAATTTTATCCAAAGCAAGGGGCCCCATTCGGTTACTGCACAAACAACGAGAGAAAACAGCAGTCAAAACAACGACAACAACAGCACTCCAGCTGTATCCAACAACACAAGCAGCCCTGCTGCAGAAGCCGTGACCGCCAATGCCGCTCCGCCCGCTAAACCTTTGGCACCGCCCCCGCCACCCGAAACATTTTTGTTTTTGCCAGGCACCATTTTGTTGCCCGAGCCCAATGGTGGTTTGTACAAACCCACATTGCCAGGTCCCAACAAGACCCAACAAAAAATGGTCTCTGGGGTGCGCTTGGCCAAATACAATACCGGCAACCAGCAGAATTAAACCCGCTCATTTTTAAGCCGGAACAATGCGCAACTTGGCATAGTTCAACATGATTTTCCTTTCGCCATTGTGGTCAAAAAGTATGGTTGCCACAGGGTTGTGGGCCGATCCTTCAATGGTTTTAACCAAGCCAAAGCCAAATTTTTGGTGTTCAATTCTTTGGCCCGCCTCCAGGTTGCTGGTGTCACTGGCTTGAAAATCTACCGAAGGCACATGGGCAACGGTTTTGGGAACAGGCGGGGGCGTTGGCAGATAAGAAGGCCGTTCTGCCGTTTTCTTTTTGGGCGGCGGACCATAGCGTTGGTCGGTATAGGCGTTGTCGTTGTAAGCATTGGCACCATAGCCTCCTTGCATCCGTTGAAAAGCACTGCCCCATTGGCCTCCTTGTCGACCAGCCCCTCCGCCCAATTGTTGGTCCAAGTACTGTTCGGGCATTTCTGTGATGAAACGACTGGGCTCGTTTTGCACCAATTGGCCAAAGCGATAACGAGAATTGGCATAAGTTAACCAGAGTCTTTTTTTGGCCCGGGTAACCGCCACATAAAACAACCTTCTCTCTTCTTCTAATTCTTCGCGGGTATTGATGGCCATGGCATTGGGAAAAAGGGTTTCCTCTACACCGCCTACAAATACACAAGCAAATTCCAATCCTTTGGCAGCATGAATGGTCATGAGTTTGACCACGTCTGCATTTTCTTTGTCGTCGTCGTTGTCGGTCAACAAAGTAATTTGTTGCAAATAAGCCCCCAAGGTTTTTTCACCTACTTCGCCGTCTTCGTTGCTGGGGCTCTCGGTCCATTCTTTGATGGAGTTGAACAGCTCTTGTACGTTCTCGTAGCGCGCCAGTCCTTCGGTTGTTTTGTCGTTGAACAACTCTTTTACCAGGTTGGTGTGTTTGCCTACTTGTACGGCTACATCATAAGCGTTTTGGCTCTCCAACTGGGTTTGGAAATAGCGCACCATGGTGGCAAAATTTTGCATGGCGTCTAAAGTGCCTGCCCTAAAACCAAACTCACCTGCCCTTTGAATGACTTCGAACAAAGTGATTTGTTGTTCATTGGCGGCAATCATGGCTTTCTCCAAACTGGTTTTGCCAATGCCCCGGGCAGGATAATTGATGATGCGTTTCAAGCCAAGATGTCTTTTACTTCTTTGCGTTGGTAAAAGCTGACACCACCGTAAATGCGATAAGCAATGCCACTGCGCCGCAGCGCTTCTTCAAATGAACGGCTCTGGGCATTGGTGCGGTAAAGGATGGCAAAATCCTTGTTGTAATAATGGTTGCGCAGTTTTTGTTCTTGGATGGCATCGGCCACAAATTTTCCTTCTTCGTTGTCGGTCAAGGTGCGGACCAAACCAATTTTTTCACCCGCCTCGTTTTCTGTCCAAAGGTTTTTGGGAATTTGGCCCTTGTTGTTTTTGATGACCTCGTTGGCCACTTGTATAATCTGTTGGCTGGAACGGTAGTTCTGTTCCAGCTTCACCACTTTTACATCGTCGTAGTCTTTTTGAAACTGCAGAATGTTTTCGATGGTAGCTCCGCGAAAACTATAAATGCTTTGGGCATCGTCACCCACCACACAAATGTTTTCGTGCACAGCCGCCAGCAATTTCGTGATCTGGTATTGCACGGGATTGGTATCCTGGTACTCATCAATGAGGATGTATTGAAACTTGTGCTGGTACTTGTGCAAAGCATCGGGCTGGGTGTTCAACATCTCGTACATTTTCAAGAGCAGGTCATCAAAGTCCATGGCACCGTTCTTGAAACACCTGGCGGCATAGGCTTTGTAAATCTCTGCAATGGCAGGACGATTGGCGCGCATGTCTTCTTGCTGGATTTGGTAATCCTGCGCGTACTCGGCCGGCCCCACCAAGGCGTTTTTGGCCGCAGAAATCCTGTTGCCAACAATGTTGGGCTTGTAGTGCTTATCGTCTAGGTTCAATTCGCCAATCACGGTTTTCAACACCGATCGGCTGTCATCGGTATCGTAAATGGTGAAATGGTTGGGATAGCCAATGCGGTGGGCTTCTCCCCTTAAGATCCGGGCAAACACACTGTGGAAAGTACCAATGTAGAGGTTGCGCGCTTCTGCATTCCCCAAAATTTTTTCAACCCGCTCTTTCATTTCTGCCGCCGCCTTGTTGGTAAAGGTCAAAGCCAAAATGCGAAAAGAATCTACCCCTTGGTTCATCAAATGGGCAATGCGCGTGGTAAGTACTTTGGTCTTACCGCTTCCTGCACCGGCTATGATCATGATGGGCCCCTTGGTATGGGTGACGGCTTCTCGCTGGGGTGGGTTCAATCCCGCCAAATATTCCTGCATACTCACTAATTGGGTTGCAAGATAAGCACCCTGGGCCTGCGCTTGGGCTTTGGGTATAAATACCCCCAACAAAAAAGCAGTACCCTCGGGTACTGCTTTTGCAAAAGGCCGAGGCCCATTATTTTTTTTGGGGAGTTTCCAGGAGTTTGAAGAATTGATCCAATTGGGGCAGGATCACGATGCGGGTCCTGCGGTTGGTGGCCCGGCCTTCGGGAGTTGAATTATCAGCCAAAGGTATGTACTGACCACGACCAGCTGCTGTCATGCGCTTGGGGTCCAGTCCATAGGTTTCTTGCAAAATGCGAACGACAGTGGTGGCACGTTTTACAGAAAGATCCCAGTTGTCTACCAAGGGTCCGTTGCCGCGGATGGGCAATGAATCGGTGTGTCCTTCTACCAAGAATTCAATAGAAGGTTGTGCATTCAATACTTTGGCCACTTTGCCCAATACCTCTTTGGCACGATCGGTTACATCGTAGCTGCCCACCTTAAAGAGCAACTTGTCGGAAATGTCAACATATACTACACCCTTGTCCACTTTGATGTTGATGTCTTTGTCATCCAAATTGCCAATGGCACCTTTCAGGTTCATCACCAAAGCCATGTTCAAAGAATCTTTGCGGGCAATGGATCCTTGCAAATCTTGGATATAGAGGTCTTTGGCGCCAATGTTTTCCAAGGATTTTTTGATGCTTTCCGCTTGGGCGCCTGTTACCACAGACAAGTCTTTCAATTGGTTCAGGACCGTGTTGTTGTTGGCCTTGACATATTCCAACTGGTTGTTTAGGGTAGCCACTTGGTTATCAGAAGCCGCTTTCAAGGCTTTGGCTTTTTCAGCATCACTTTTACAAGCTTTTAATTCGTCTTCCAAACTGCGGTTCTTTCCTTGCAGGTCCAAATAAGCCCCATTCAGTTGGGTGTATTTGGCCTCGGCTTGGCGCATTTGCTTTTGGCTCACACAAGAAAACAGGGTCACAGAGACCAAAGCAGCGGCAGCATACAATTTCAGGTTCATTTTCAATGGTTTATGTCTTGAACAAATAACGAAAACAGGGCAAATAAATTGCTTTCCTGCCTGAAATATGCAAATCCAATGCCAAAATTTAATTAAAAAACAGAATCCGCTCCCGGTCTTCGCTCCACCGGGCATAGAATTCCTGGAAAGCTTGGTCCAAAGCTTTTCGTTTGATTTTAAGGGTGGGCGTTAGCTTGCCATTGTCAATGGTCCATTCCTCTAACATCACCACCAATTTGTTCAGTTGCTCGTGGTGCTCCAAACTGGCGTTTACTTTTTCCAACA
>RDYY01000015.1 GCA_004293505.1 Sphingobacteriia bacterium
CAAAAAATAATTTGGTTGTCTCCCCCAAATAGGTAATTTAGTGGTAGAATTTAATGGGTTAGTAAGTAAAGGGGTCAACAGCAGTGTTGGCCCTTTTGCGTTTCTTGGAAAGCCCCTACAGCATTGAATTAGCGCCTATCATGAGCAAAACAAAATCAGCCTTTTTTTGCACCCGTTGCGGCCATGAATCGCCCAAATGGCTGGGCAAATGTCCGGCCTGCAATGAGTGGAATACTTTCACCGAAGAACTGGTCCAAAAATCGGGAGGAGCCAAGGTGACAACCCTGTGGGACAACTATGGCAACCAACCCAAAAACAACCAAGCTGTTCGCTTGGATGCGGTCTCTACCACACCAGAAAAACGCATACCTACCAGTGACACAGAATTGGACCGTGTCTTGGGTGGTGGATTGGTGCCCGGCAGTTTGGTCTTGGTAGCAGGTGAACCTGGCATTGGCAAAAGCACTTTGTTTTTGCAACAAGGTTTGCGCCTTAAAAATTTGCGCGTGCTCTACATCAGTGGAGAAGAAAGTGCCCAACAAATTCGCATGCGGGCCGATCGCTTACAAGCCACGCACGATCAATTTTATTTGCTGACCGAAACCGATGCCCAGGTTATTTTTAAAAACATCAAAGAGCTGGAACCCGAATTGGTGATTGTGGATTCTATCCAGACCATTCAATCCAACCTGATAGAATCTGCTGCGGGAACCGTAACACAAATTCGAGAGTGCACCGCGCAGTTTCAACGCTTTGCCAAAGACACCAATACCCCTGTTTTTTTGATTGGTCACATCACCAAAGATGGCAGCATTGCTGGGCCCAAAATCTTAGAACACATGGTAGACACGGTCTTGCAATTTGAAGGAGACCGTCATTATGCTTACCGCATTTTGCGCACCCTCAAAAACCGGTTTGGCAGCACCGCCGAGCTGGGCATTTATGAGATGGAAGGCAATGGCATGCGGGCAGTGACCAACCCATCAGAAATCCTGATTGCCCAAAGGGATGAGGTCCTGAGCGGCAGTGCCATAGCGGCTTCCATGGAAGGGATGCGTCCCTTGTTGATAGAAGTACAAGCTTTGGTAACGCCCAGTGTGTATGGCACCCCGCAAAGAACAGTAACGGGTTTTGATTTGCGTCGCTTGCAATTGCTCTTGGCCGTTTTGGAAAAAAGAGGTGGCTTTCAATTTGGTCTCAAAGATGTGTTTGTGAACATTGCGGGGGGCATCAAACCCGAAGATCCTTCCATTGATTTGGCGGTGATCTGTGCCCTGCTCTCCTCTTATGAAGACATGCCCCTGACACCCACCATTTGCTTTGCGGGTGAAATAGGTTTGAATGGCGAGATCCGTGCTGTAAACCGCATTGAACAACGCATAGCAGAAGCTGAAAAATTGGGCTTCGAAAAAATTATCGTCTCGGCTTACAACAAAAAAGGTTTGCAAAACAAAGACTTGTCCATTCAAGTATTGCCCATGTCAAAAGTGGAAGAAGTGTACCAAGCTTTGTTTGGGTAAGCTGCTCCCCAATAAGGCCTTGCTACCAAATAAATTGGTCTCCTCCATTTCAACACCATCCCGTCAAATACCAATTGATCTTGCGCAGAACTACTGATGAAAAATGGGTAGCACAACTGAGATTTGTGCATGGCATTTGCGCTTTCTCCTTGGCAAGATTTGAGTCGGTTGTTTTTTCCTCACCACTGTTTGTCTTGTGGTGCAGACCATTTGACATCCAAGGCCATGTTGTGCGTGGATTGCGTTTCACTTTTGCCCCAAACAGGATTTTTTGACCAAGTAGACAACCCAACTGAAAAAACATTTTGGGGCAGGATTCCATTGCAAGCTGGGGCCGCTTTGTACTACTATAGCCCGGGCAGTTTGTTGCAAGAAATCCTGCACCGCTTAAAATACCACCACCAACCCCAATGGGGGCATTTTTTGGGAAGGGCCATGGGCAGGGCTTTGGCCGATGCACCCCGCTTTGCGGGGGTGGACCTCTTGGTGCCAGTACCCCTCCACCCCGACAAAGAAAAACAAAGGGGGTATAACCAAGCTTTTTGTTTGGCAGAAGGAATTGCCCTCACATGGCAGAAAACCATTTTGGCAAATGCCTTGGTAAGGCCCCGAAGCGGCAAGAGCCAAACCAAGGAAAACCGCCTGACCCGGTGGGAGCAAATGCAAAACAGTTTTTCGCTGGGTAAAACCAAAGGATTGGAGGGCAAGCATGTTTTGTTGGTAGATGATGTGCTGACCACAGGAGCCACGCTGGAAGCCTGTGCCAAAGCCTTGCTAAGGGTTCCGGGGCTGCAGCTGTCTTTGGCCACAGCGGGCTATTCGGACTAGGCCCAAACTTTCCTTAAATTGCATTGTTATTCAAAAAAAACAACCATGAAAATCTTGCTCAGTTTGCTCAGTGTGGTGGTATTGTCTTCTTTTCGTCCGCCCATCAGCAGCATCCACGCTTTTAAAGTAAAATCCATTGAAGGCAAAAACATTGACTTCTCTTCCTTCAAAGGCAAAAAAATCTTGGTGGTCAATACGGCGTCTAAATGTGGCTATACCCCCCAATACGACGCTTTACAAAAAGTATATGACCAATACAAAGACAAAATGGTAGTAGTGGGTTTCCCTGCCAATAATTTTGGGGGACAAGAGCCCGGTTCCGATGCAGAGATCCAAGATTTTTGCAAAGCCCGTTTTGGCGTCACCTTTCCTTTGGCCAGCAAAGTGAGTGTAAAGGGCGATGACATGGCACCCATTTACAAATGGCTGACCAGCAAAGAACAAAATGGCGTGTTGGATGCAGACATTGCTTGGAATTTTGGCAAGTTTTTGTTGGATGAGAACGGAAAAGTATTGGCCTATTTCCCCAGCAAAGTAAAACCCGACAGCGAAGAGATATTAAAATACCTGAAATAAGGCTGGGGCCTTATTTTCGCGGTAGATGGAGTTTTCACAATTGGTAGGGCAGGAGCAAACGGTGCACCGTCTAATAGAGATGGTCAAACAAAACCGTTTGGGCCATGCCCTGCTTTTTTTGGGCAAGGAAGGATCGGGTGCCCTGCCATTGGCCCTTTCCTTTGCCCAATATTTGGTTTCTTTTTCGCCCGATGCGCCCTTGGTAGAAGATTTGTTTGGGGGGATGTCGGCCCTGGAGCCGACTGGCGGCTTCAAAAGCCCGGCCGAGATTTATACCACATCGGCCTACCAAAGGGCAGCCCAATTGCAGCACCCCGACTTACACTTTAGTTATCCGGTCATTCCCAAAAAATCGGGTGACAAGCCCACCAGCAGCGATTATGCCGCTGAATGGCGGGATTTTATCAAGACCTATCCTTACGGCAATGTCTACGATTGGATCCAAAGCCTGAATGCCGAAAACAAGCAAGGCAATATCACCGCAGAAGAATGCAAGCGGATCTTTCATGAAATGAGCTTGAAAGCCTTTGAAAGCAAATACAAGATCTTGCTGATGTGGATGCCAGAATACCTGGCCAAGGAGGGCAATAAACTATTGAAAATTTTAGAAGAGCCGCCGCCCAACACGGTGTTTTTGCTGGTGGCCGAATCAGAGGAACAGATCTTGCCCACCATCTTGAGCCGTTGTCAAATCATCCGGGTGCCTTTGCCAGATGACGCTGACATCCAAAAATCCTTGGTGGAAAAAGCGGGTGCCGATCCTGCTACAGCACAGCGGGTGGCAGTGATGGCCGAAGGCAATTACCGTGAGGCTTTGCAGATGCTGCAGCATGCCGAAGAAGACTGGCAAGAATTGCTAAAAGAGTGGTTGAATGCCAGTTTAAAAACTGGCCCCCAGGCCCAACTGAAATTAATAGAAGAATTGGCTCGCTTGGGCAGGGAAAAGCAAAAACAGTTCTTGCGGTATTTTAACCACCTGTTGGAAACCAGTATTCGCTTGCGGGTCTTGGGCGACAAAGCCCCCGTTGTACCAGCAGCAGAGGCAGATTTTGCCGCTCGCCTCAACAAAATCAGTTCGGTGAGCCAGCAAGAAGCCATCATCAAAGAATTGGACAAAGCAGCTTACTACATCGAACGCAATGCCCACGCCAAAATGCTCTTCCTGTCCCTTACCATTCGGCTTCGCCACATCATTCAGCACAAATCCCTAATTTTGGAAGATTAGTGTGTAAGGACCTGTGCGAAACAAATTATTGACCGCTATACTTCAAGATAATGGGATGTGGATCATGTGGGACCTCCAAACCGGGAGGCTGTAAAAACAATGGTGGGTGCAGTACGGGCGGTTGTAACCGCTTGAATGTGCACGATTGGTTGATGAATTTACCCTTCAGCGACCCAGAATCCACCTGTAAAGTGGTAGAAATCAGCTTTAAACAAGGCAGCCGGAAAGAATTTTTCCGGAACACCACTTTGCAATATTTTGACAAGGGCGACTATGTGACCGTTGAGGGGGTGAATGGTTTTGACGTGGGAGAAGTGAGCTTAACGGGTGAATTGGTGCGCTTGCAACTCAAGAAAAAATCGGTAGACGAGTTTAGTCCCGAGATCAAAAAAATCCTGCGCCGCAGCACCGACCGTGACATTGATAGCTTTAAGATCAGCAAAGACAGGGAAAAAGAAATCCTGGCCCGCAGCCGCGCCATCTCTCGCTCTTTGGGCTTGCAAATGAAAATCAGTGAAATTGAAATCCAGGCCGATGGAAAGAAGGGTACTTTTTTTTATACGGCCGATGACCGGGTGGATTTTCGCGAAATGATCAAAATTTTTGCCACCGATTTCAAGTTCAAAGTAGAAATGCGGCAAATTGGCATCCGCCAAGAAGCGGCCAAAGTAGGCGGTATTGGCTCTTGTGGCAGAGAACTCTGTTGCAGCACTTGGTTGCAAGATTTCAAGAGCGTGAACACCACAGCAGCCCGCTACCAAAACCTGTCCATCAACCAAACCAAGCTCAGCGGTCAATGTGGCCGACTCAAGTGTTGCTTGAATTACGAGCTAGATACTTACATGGATGCCTTGCAACAATTCCCTACCCATGCCGATCATTTGGACACGGTGATGGGAACGGCCCACCTCATCAAAAAAGATATTTTCAAAAACCTGATGTGGTATGTGTTGCCCAATAATTCCAAGCATTTTCCTTTGACCATTGACCGGGTCAAGGAAATCAAAGCCATGAACCGCGAAGGTCGAAAAGCAGAAGAATTACAAGCGGTTGACATAGCAGGTGCCAAACAAAAAGAAGCCGAATCTGCCCACGTTGAATTGGTGGGACAAATCAGTTTGCGCAGTTTGGAACGCAATGATCGCCGCCGCCGTGACCAGCAAAAGCAGGGGCCTTCCCGTGGCCCTCAAGGCCAGTCGGGTCAACAGGGTCAAAACCGTGGTGGGCAACAAGGTCAACCCAACAGGGGCAACCCAAACAGGGGACCACAATCTCCCCGTGGGCCGCAACAAAAACCCCGTGGTCCTCGTCCGCCCCAAAATCGGCCCAACCGACCTGAAGGTGGGGAGCCCTCTAACAAACCCGCTGGAGGCGATCAACCCAACTGATCCATTTCGGCTTTTACAAAATCCATCAAGGTTTTGATGTGGGCGGGACTGAGGTCAAATTCTAATCCTGCTGCAGCATACAATTCCGGCAAGGTCTTGGTGCCTCCCAATTGCAATGCCTGCATGTAATTGTCCAAGGCTTTTGCGGGGTTTTCTTTGTACTGTTTCCACAAGCCAATGGCGCCCAATTGGGCAATGCCATACTCGATATAATAAAACGGCACTTCAAACAAATGAAGTTGTCGCTGCCAACCTATGCCGCGAAATTTTTCTAACCCTGTATAGTCGATGGCTTCCGTTGAAAATTCTTGCAGGATATGCATCCACGCTGCTTTTCTTTCTGCTAAGCTGTGCTGGGGATGCAAATAAACCCAGTGTTGAAAACGATCAATGATGGCGATCCAAGGGAAAATGGTAATGGTCCTTTCCAGTTGGTGAATTTTGGCGCGGCGCAATTGGGCAGGGTCGCTGAAAAAAGATTCCCAGTGGTGCATGCTAAAAAGTTCCATGGCCATGCTGGCTACTTCGGCCACTTCCATGGGGTATTCTTTAAAAGCACTCAGGGGCAAAGGATGGGCCAAAAAAGAATGAACGGCATGTCCCCCTTCGTGTACCATGGTGGTCACATCACTCATTTGTGAAGCGGCATTCATGAAAATAAATGGGGCTCCACTTTCGGCCAAGGGGCAATTGTACCCACCGGGTGCTTTGCCTTTGCGGCTCTCCAAATCAAAATGTCCCATGTCTTTCATTTTGCGCAAACAGTCGGCAAAAAAAGGATGGACTTGGTCAAAACAAGCGACCGACTTTTCATACAGGTCTTCCCCATTGGTAAAGGGTTTGAGGGGAGGAATACCCGCAGGTTCTGCTTCTGTATCCCAAGGGCGCAGGGAATCCAAACCCAGGTCTGCTTGTTTGCGGCGATAGATGTCGCCCACCAAGGGCAAGACGTGTTCTTTGACCGCGGCATGAAATTGAAAACAATCTTCAGGACCATAATCAAAGCGGCCCAATTCTTTGAATTTGTAATCACGGTAGTTTTCAAACCCAGCGTTGACGGCCATTTCGTGGCGCTTGGTCACCAGGGTAGAAAAGAGCTCATCCAAAGGTGCTTCGTCTTGTAATCGCCTTTCTTGGATTTTGCGGTAAACCGATTCGCGCAAAGCACGGTCGGGGTTTTCCAAAAACTGCGCGGCTTGTTGCAGCGTGTATTCTCGGCCTTCTACTTCAATGGTCATTTTGCCAGCAATGCTGCCATACTGTTGTTGCAACACACTCAGCTCGGCTTGCAAAGGAATATTGGCCTCACGGAACAATTCAATGCTTTTGCGCACACTGCGCAAATACGTGTGGTAAAGGGCAGGGTCGAGGGAGGCCGTGAAAGGGCAGGCCACCAATTTTTTGTTCAGGGCGTCTGCAAAGGGTTGCAGCTGGGGTTGGATCTCCAAACAAAAAAAGTTAAACGCTGCTTCCAAAGCAGGATCTGTGGTGTCGCAAGTCATGCGAATTTGGCGCCAGCAAGCGTCTTCACTTACCACGGCTTCTAATTCACTGAGGTCTTTTAACCATTGCTCCAGGGCTTCCAAGCTGTCCAATGGCCTGTCTTGCAGGGCCTGAAAATAAGGCGCCAAGCTGGGCCAGTCGGTGACCACAAAATCAGCAGGCAAAAAATGGCGGGGAAGTTTTTGGATATCGGCACTGGGCAACATGGTCAAGTTTTGCGCAAAAATAGGGGTTGCGGCTTTGCCACTGGCTGTTCTGGTGCAGGAACTGTATTTTTGCGCGGTGAGCCAGACCATTCATGTTTTGCCCGATCACATTGCCAACCAAATTGCTGCCGGTGAAGTGATCCAAAGACCGGCCAGTGCGGTCAAAGAATTGTTGGAAAACGCCATTGACGCTGGGGCCACGCGCATCAAATTGACCATTGAAGATGCGGGCAAGGCCTTGGTACAAGTGAGCGACAACGGCAAGGGCATGGGGGCCAAAGATGCGGCCCTGGCTTTTGCCCGACACGCTACCAGCAAGATCAGTTCCATTGAAGACCTTTTTCAGATTCGTACGATGGGTTTCCGCGGCGAGGCTTTGGCTTCTATTGCTGCTGTGGCCCAAGTGAACATCAAAACCCGCCGGGCCGATGATGCCGTAGGAACCGAATTAGATTTGGAAAACAGCCAAGTGGTGCGCCAAGACATTTGTGCCCTGCCCATTGGCACGGTCATCAGCATGAAGAACTTGTTTTTCAATGTGCCTGCCAGGCGCAATTTTTTGAAAAGCAATGCCGCTGAAATGCGCCACATCACAGAAGAATTCATCCGGGTGGCCATGGCTTATCCCCATGTATTTTTTTCCTTGCAAAGCAATGGACAGGAGGTTTATCATTTGGAAGCCGGCAACCAAAAACAAAGGGTGGTGCAGGTTTTGGGAAACTCCTATGCCGCCAAATTAGTGCCCGTGCAAGAAAATACCGACTATTGTTTGATTGAAGGTTTTATTGGAAAACCAGATACGGCCCGCAAATCAAGGGGAGACCAATATTTTTTTGTCAACAACCGCTTCATCCGCAGTGCTTATCTGCACCACGCCGTGCAAGCGGCTTTCAGCAACCTGATTGGGCCCGAGCATTTCCCCTCTTATGTGTTGTACATCAGTTTAGATCCCGAACACATCGACATCAATGTACACCCTACCAAACAAGAAATAAAATTCGAAGACGAACGCATCATGTATGCTTTTGTGAATGCGGCAGTGAAACATGCGTTGGCCCAATTTAGCCTCACGCCTTCTTTGGATTTTACCCTCAACCCTGCCATTCAGGAATTGCCTGCTGTGCAGCAGCCTTTTGCTGACAGTGCCATTGCGGCTGCTCGAAACTCTGATTTGTACAAAGGTTTTACCCAGCAACACCAGGCCCATGCCATTGGCAAAACCGAAGGGGCCAACCTCAAAAACTGGCAAAGCTTTTTTGATCAACCCAGCCCGAGCGACCAAGTCATGGAAGCGGGCAACAGCAAAGATCCTTTGGATGATTTGTTGGGACTGGGCCGCAAAAAAAATGCAGCTGCGTTGTTAACGACAAGCACTCCCTTGCAAATTGCCAAGACCTATTTGTTGGTGGCAACGGGCGATGGCTTTGTGGTGATACACCAACAACTGGCCCACGAAAGGGTTTTGTACGAACAGTTTGGACATGCTGCCCATGGGCAATCAACGGCTGCTCAAGCCCTGCTCTATCCCAAACCCATTGAATGGTCGGCTCCAGACTTGGCCTTGGCCGCTGAATTGGTGCCCGAGTTAAAAGCCTTGGGCTATTTGATGGAAAAAAACAAAGAGGGGGTCTGGTGTCTAATGGCTGTGCCGGCTGATTTGGGCGATGGGGATGAGCTTTCTTCTTTGGAATTGCTCTTGGAGCAATACAAGCATTTTACCGCAGACGCCAGTTTCAGCAAAAGAGAAAAACTGGTACGTTGCCGGGCCCGACAAAGGGCCATCAAAGCAGGTCAGGCTTTGGACAGTTCAGAAATCATGGCTTTGGCCGAGGCCTTGTGGGCTTGTCAAACACCCAACCTATCCCCCAATGGGCAACCCACATTTATGCAGTTTTCTGAATCTTATTTGGACGGCCTTTTTGGTCGTTGATCAATATTGGTCCATGATCGAGGTCAGGAATTGTTCAATGCCCCGGCGAATGTTTCCGGCCGTTGTTTGGTGACCGTTTACCAAAACAGAAAAAATCAATTCCTTGCCCGATTTGGTTTCTAAAAATCCGCTCAGTGCAACGGTATTGCTAAGGGTACCTGTCTTGGCATAAATTTTTCCCACGTGTTTGTTGTAGAGTCCTGCCAACGTGCCTTCGTTACCTGTGGGAAAGATGGCTTTGATGCGGGCAGCAGGAAACTGGTTTTTGATTTGGGTCAGGATCCACACAAAATCGGTTGGGGTCAACATGTTGTATCGGCTCAACCCACTGCCATCCAACCAACGGGGTGCATGGGGCAGGTTTTTGAATTCTGATTTCAACAAGGTGTCAATGGTGGCGGCATCGTTCATGGAACCAATCTTTTCATTGCCTACCATGAGTAAAATCTGTTCAGCAAAAAAATTATCGCTGCGGTGCATCATCAAAGACAGCAAGGAATCGGTGGGTACGCTGTAAAATTTTTGCCATTGGCCTTGTGGATTGGCCACGGCTGAAGCAGATTGCAAAACCCGGTGCAAAGTGTCTTCTAACAAGGGCAGGGAAAGGGTTGTTGGATCGGCCGAGGTCAAAAAGGGTAGCTCCGTGCCCCGGAAAGCCGAGCGGGCTTCACTCACGGTAAAACGGTTGCTGTGGGGGTCACGGTCTATGTTGAACCGACCCGATTCCAGGCCAGAGAAAATGGTCAAGGAATCTTGAAATATTTTGGGGCTGGCCACCAATTGTTTGCCCTTTAAACCAAAATAAACCATGTTGCCATAAATGGGCATGGGAGAGCGATCGGGCATGAAATCATAGTCGCCCCACATCCAACCCGTACCCATGGGATTGGTCTTCCAACGGGGCTGCACAAATGTGATTTGGGGTGCTCGGCTTTGTAAAAAATCATAGGCCCTGCGCGTGGGATAGTCCGGGTGGAGAAAACTGGGATCACCCGTGAAACGCACGGCCATCTGGTCTCCATCGGGCAAATATTCAAATGCCACTATGCTGTCGCCCAAGTTTTTCAAAGCGGCATAAGCCGTCAAAATCTTGGTATTGCTGGCTGGAACAAAATACTTGGTGGCTTGGTGGGCATACAGGGTTTTACCTGTTGCAGGCTCTACCACCAAAACACCCCAATGGGCTGGCGCAAAATAAGGATTGCTGTCAAAAGCTTTTTGGGCAAAGGCCTTGATGTCTGGGTTTGCTTTTTCTGCTGTTGACTTATTGGACTTGGATACCGAACAGGCTTGTAGTACCAAGGCCAAGAGCATAGCACCTAGACCATAGCGGCCAATCAAATTTTTCATGCAGCAATTTAAGGCTTTGGATCAACTTCTCTCCACTGCCCGCAGCCAACGTTCGGGAATATCGTTGTTGCAAGCTATGAGGTAGTCTTGGTAGGTGCAGGCAATGAAAGGCCCATCGGGCAATTGTACCCACCACCTGCCGGTTCGTTTGTTTTGCAAAAAGACGGTCTCTACCTCGGCAAAAGCCAGGTTGAATTCATTGAAGGCTTGGCGGTTGTCCAAATCGGCTTCTTGTTTGCCCCGGTGAATCCCATCCAATACATACCAAATCATGTGGGCCTGTTGCAAGGCACTCATGCCATGTTCATCTTGTTGGGGCAAATAGCCGTACACGCCAATGCTGGTGCAAGTCTTGCTCATGCCAGCGTATTGCATGAGGGTACAGGCTTCTTCTCCGTTGAACCCATTGGGACTGATGCGGTTGGCGGGTGCGTGTGCATGTTGAATGGCGGCCAAATCAAAACTAAAAAGTTGGCTGTTGCGGATGGCCGGCTCCATTTCTTCAATGGCTTCTTTGACCTTGCCCACCCGGAAGCAATCAAAACCCAAATTGTCAATGGTTTCCAACATATTAGGGTGCATGAAATAACTCTGGAAGCCAATGTGGGTATAATGTCGCAAATAATTGGGCAAGGCCGTGAACAAGTCAGCTAAAAATTGATCGGCTGGCTCGCGGCTGTCCATGTTGAGGTCAATGCGGGCATCAACACCCACAGCATCAATGATTTGTTCTTGGTGGGCATAAGCCTGGTATTGGGCCAGGGTCATGTCGTGAGAGCCACCCATGATCAATACTTTTTTACCGGCTTGCAGCAGTTCGTTTACCACCATTTGTACAGCAGCATAACTATCTTGTAAAGTAGCGCCAGTTTTGATGTTACCCAGATCGGCCACGACCACTTCGGTATGCCAATAAAACAATTGGTAAAGAGCAGAACGGATGGCATCGGGTGCTGAAGTATCGGTAAACTGTTGTCCCATACCCCGCAACTCGCTACAACCCACCAAGACCAAGTCGGCTGTGGCCAAGTCGGGCAATGCTTGGTCGTGTTGTAAAATGTGATAACCCAGTTGGGTTTCTTTGTAGCCCTCATCGTTAGACAAGAGGGCCTGGTTAATGGGTTCTAGAAAATCTTTTAGCGTATCCAAAGACATAAGCAGGGTTGTTTTCCAATAACGGAAACCTGGGCTGCTTATTGCTGCAAACTGGTAAAGCGATAACCTACGCCACGCACCGAATGAAAATACTGGGGCTGGCGGGTGTCGGCTTCAAAATATTTGCGAAAACCCAAAATAAAATTATCAATGGTGCGGGTGGTGGGATAAACTTGATAACCCCATACCACTTGCAAAATCTTGTCCCGGTCTACCACTTGGCCATCGTGTTCTACCAAGAGTTTCAACAAGAGGGTTTCTTTTCGGCTCAGGTCAATGGTTTCACCGTTTTGACCAATGGCTTTTTGCAATTGGAAATCAATTCGGTTGGGGCCAAAAACAAATTGGTCCAACTTCAGGGTGGGTGCGGCCAAAGCTTGCCCTTTTTCCACCAATTTTTTTACCCGCAACAAAAGTTCTTCTAAGTGAAAGGGCTTGGTCAGGTAATCATCGGCCCCCGATTTAAGGCCCAAGATGCGGTCTGCGGCTTGGCTGCGGGCGCTCAGCATCAGCACGGGCATGTCTTTGCGGTGCAAGCGAATGTGTTCCAAAATGGTAATGCCATCCATTTCAGGCATCATCCAATCCAAAATCACGCCGTCAAAATGGGCCTGGGACAATTGTTGCAACGCTTGTTTGCCATCCATGGCCGAGAAGACTTCATAACCCTCTAATTCCAAATTTAACTTGAGGGTTTCGTGCAAGTTGGCTTCGTCTTCTACCAATAAAACAACGGGCTTTTTATCCAATGTGAGTGGCTTTGAACTGAACGGTAAAAATGGTGCCGCCCAAGGGATTGTCTTTTAAACCCAATCGGGCTTGGTGTTGGTCGGCAATTTGTCGGCAAAGATAAAGCCCCAGTCCTGTGCCTTTGGCTTTTCGGGTATTTTCT
>RDYY01000319.1 GCA_004293505.1 Sphingobacteriia bacterium
CCAAGCTATCTAAAGGGGAAAAGTTTTCTTTTTCCATTGTATCAAATTAAAGCAAAGATACCGCGGCGCTGTTGCGCCGCGGCCATTGCTGTTCTCATTTTACTGACAAGAAGCCAAGGCTTTTTCAGCGTCTGCCTGCCCCCATGTAGGGTGAAAGGGAGAAGCCGGTTGCTGGCTTTTGTACAAAGCCACCGCTTTTTCCAAAATGGGTTTGGCCACAGCTTTGCCCCCACCAAAAGCTTCCGGGACATTCATCAGGTACTGGCCCTGCAAAGAATAAGCCCGGGGGTTTTTGGGATCGGCTTTGATGGCCGCATCAATGGCTGCAGAAGCTTGTTGTCCATAAGACTGCCAACGGCTCATGGGGTCTACCATCAATTGTTGGATGGCCACCATTTGCTTCAGACAGCTGATCTCAGAATTGTTTTTTTCCAGGGCTTCCGCTTTGGCAATCAGGTCAGAAGACTTTCCAGCCAATTTGTCTTTGTCTGCTTTTTCATCCATCCAGCCGGCTACAATATTGGCATGTGCAGCATAATAGTATGCCAACCACTTGTCTTTTTCTGCATCGGCCACGCGCTCAAAAAATGCCGATACGGCCAACATGTCTTGTGCTGTTTTGGCTTCTTTCATTTGGCCCAGGCCTTTGGCCATGGCGCCTTCAAATTTGCTTTGGGCTTGGGATGCCAAGCTGCCCAAGAGGGCAATGACCAGGAAAATCTTTCTCATGATATTGTGTTTTAAAAGTTTGGTTTATGATTTGTTTTTTAGTTTTTGGTATTCTTCTTCTACACTGGAAACACTGTTGCCATGGTAAGCCCGGGCATACTGAAACCCGATGCCAATCCCCCAACCCAAGATGGGCCAGATGGGCCAGAAATGACCATAGTCACGGGAAGTAAAAAACCAAATCCCTACCAGGAAAGCGTTCACAATGATGTAGCTGGCCAAGCTCCAGCGAAAGCCTACACGGGCTTTGGCCGTTTCCCACAATGCTTCGTCGCGGTTTTGATCGTTGTTCATGTTGTTGTTGTTTAAAATGAAGGATTTATAAATTACCGTTGATGTTTTGTTGGCTGCGGTCCACGCCCCAACTGAGGAAGATGCCGATGAAAAAGCTGCGGGGGGCGGGTGGGTTCACTTCTGTGCGGATCAGTTCACCATTGCTATCCCGCAAACGGGCACTGTAGTTGTACCCAAATATTTGGCGTTCGTTGAACACGTTGTTGATGCCTACTACCACTACTGAGTTGGCTTTTCCTATTTTGGGCAACCAGTTCAAACTGAAATTGTTGGTGCTGAAAAAAGGCGTACGGTCCACTAAAAAGTCCTTAGCGCTGCGGTTGGGATTAAAATAGGGCCTGCCCGTACTCCAGTTCCAACTCCAGTTCATGCCAAACATTTGTTTTACCCAGAATTTTTTCAAGACCACAGAACCCGTGTGGGCTGCTGCAAATGTGGGTTGTGCAGCAACAGGAAAGTTGTTGAAATTACGCTTGGTGTCCAGGTAAGAATAAGAGATCCAATAATCCAGTCCTTTGATGGATTTGCGGTCCCGCCAAAATACTTCTAGCCCTTGCGCAAAGCCCTCTCCATTGTTGCCTGTGGCATTTACCAAAGCGGCATCGGTCTTCAAGAGGTTCACATAGTTCTTGTAAAAAATTTGGGTGCGAAAAGTATAATTGGGACTCAAGTGTTGGTAGGTCAAAATATAGTGGTCGGCCCTTAAAAAACCCAGCTGCACATTGTTGACCAAGAAGCGGCGCTCAGGGGTTTGGTAAAAAATGCCGTAGTCGGCCGTAAACTGGCTGTTCTTGCCCGCGCGGTAAGACAAAGCTGCACGGGGCGCCAAGTTCCAGCGGTTCAAGAGGGCACTGTGTTCCAAGCGCAAGCCTGGACGAAAGGCCAAATTATTGGTGACATAAATATCGGACTCAGCAAAACCACTGGTCAACACATCGCTCACTGGGCGGGCAAATCCACCGGCAGCATTGCGGAAGAAAGAGGTATCGCGGTTGTTCCACACCTCGGCCCCAAAACGGAAAGTATTCAAAGCACCATATCTTTTGTCTACTACCGCCCTGGCTTGTGCCATCCAATTGCGTGACCACAAATTGAATGAAGAAAAATCAATCACCGGAACGCCCGTTGTACCCACCGGCTTGTTTTGCGCATCTTGCACTTCGCTGCTGATGCGGTCACGGTTATAACTCAAACTCACTACTGTATTCAGTTTCCAGCCCTTGCCCAAAGACTGGCGAAAACTCAGGTTGGCAAAAAAGTTTTCGTTGCGCAGGTTAAAAGCATTTTTCAAGCCTACACTGTCCAATGACGGGTTGCGCAAACCAATG
Organism: Sphingobacteriia bacterium; assembly: GCA_004293505.1. GTDB lineage: Bacteria > Bacteroidota > Bacteroidia > Chitinophagales > Chitinophagaceae > Sediminibacterium. The sequence goes on from RDYY01000319.1 coordinate 2,352, forward strand.
GCCCCTGAATTATAATAGCCATAGAATTTGAACATGCCGTTGCGCTTGGTCTTCCAGCGGTAATTGGCGTCAATGGTTTGAAAATCGGGTGCTTTGAAAAAATCAGG
>RDYY01000320.1 GCA_004293505.1 Sphingobacteriia bacterium
GGCTGCAGTGCTTGTTTGGGCATGAACGAAGACAAAATTCCAGCAGGGGAATATTGTATCAGCACCAGCAACAGAAATTTTGAAGGCAGGCAAGGGGCAGGGGCCCGCACTTTGTTGGCCAGTCCATTAACGGCGGCGGCTGCTGCCCTCACTGGTCAAATCACCGACATCAGAGAATTGAATTAACATGCAGGCACTCATACAATTACAATCGCGTTTTGTCCCCTTGCCCATGGAGGACGTGGACACCGACCAAATCATTCCCGCTCGGTTCTTGAAAGCCACTACCAGAGCTGGTTTTGGCCAGAACCTTTTTCGGGATTGGCGATACCACAACGACGATCCTCAGCAGTTGCGGGCCGATTTTCCTTTGAACCAAGCACAATACAGTGGTCAGATCTTGGTGGCGGGAAAAAATTTTGGTTGTGGCAGTTCGCGCGAACACGCTGCTTGGGCTTTGTTGGACCATGGCTTTCGCGTGGTGATCAGTAGTTTTTTTGCTGACATTTTTCAGAACAACGCCTTGAACAATGGGGTCTTGCCCATAACCGTAAGCCCAGAAACCTTGGAAGCGATTTTTAGTTTGGGTCCCCAAGATGAGCTCTTGGTGGATGTGGCGGCACAAACCCTCAGCTTGGTATCCACAGGACTGACCGTTGACTTTGCCCTCAATCCTTACAAAAAAACTTGTTTGTTGAATGGGTTTGACGACATTGATTATTTAATCAGTAAAAAGGAAGCGATTGCTTCTTATGAAATGGAGAAACAGTGATATGAAGAAGAGGATTGCATTGATAGCAGGAGATGGCATTGGCCCGGAAGTAACCCAGCAAGCGGTAAAAGTATTGGAAGCCGTGGCCGAAAGATTTGGTTATGCTTTTGATTTTCAGCCCGCTTTGTTGGGGGCCGTGGCCATTGAAAAAACCGGTAACCCATTGCCCCCCGAAACCATAGAGATTTGTCGCCATGCCGATGCCGTATTGTTTGGGGCCATCGGTGATCCCAAATACGACAACAACCCCTCAGCCACTGTTCGTCCCGAGCAAGGCCTCTTGGGTTTGCGCAAAGCCTTGGGACTCTTTGCCAATATTCGCCCCATCCTTTCTTATCCCGCACTGGGCCATTTGGTGCCTTTGAAACCAGCATTGTTGCAAGGCGTTGATTTTGTGGTTTACCGGGAGCTGACTGGCGGTATTTATTTTGGTGAAAAAGAAACCAGTGCCGATGGTCAAACGGCCAGAGACGTTTGTTCCTATAGCGTTGCTGAAATCTCTCGCATTGCCCATTTGGCTTTTAAAGCCGCGCAAAATCGGCGCAAAAAATTAACCTTGGTCGACAAGGCCAATGTGCTGGAAACCTCACGCTTGTGGCGCAAGACGGTTCAAGCCATTGCCACTGAATACCCTGATGTAACAGTCGAATATTTGTATGTGGACAATGCCGCCATGCAAATCATTTCGCAGCCCGCACAATTTGATGTGTTGCTGACTGAAAATTTGTTTGGGGATGTACTCAGCGATGAAGCGTCGGTCTTGAGTGGTTCTTTGGGTTTGTTGCCTTCTGCTTCTGTGGGAGAACAAACCGCTTTGTTCGAACCCATTCATGGATCTTATCCGCAAGCAACGGGCAAGGATATTGCCAATCCCTTGGGCTCTATTTTATCGGCTGCCCTGCTGTTGGAACATTTGGGGGCCAACAGTGCTGCCGAAGCTGTGCGAGAAGCCGTTGCTTGGACCTTGGCCAATGGCTTTGTGGCCAAAGACATCGAACCCATCAATTATTATGGTACCCAAGCCATCGGTGACATGGTAGCTGGACAAATCACCAAAGGCGCTGCTTCTGCTTATCAAGTTCTTAATGCTTCCACCATCATTTGATGCCATGAATTATTACAACGAACATACCATCCTTTACCACCGCGGAGAATTTGTGAAAGCCAGCGAAGCCAAGATTGATTTGTACAGCCAATCCTTGCACTATGGCTATTCGGTGTTTGAAGGCATTCGCTCTTATGTCACTGCCAATGGTACCACAGCCATTTTTAAACCCAAAGAACATTTTGAACGATTGGCGGCATCGGCCCAAGCTTTGAACCTGCCTTACCAATGGCAGGCAGAAGAATTGACCGCCATCACCAACCTTTTGTTGGAAAAAAATAAATTGGGTGATGCGTACATCCGGCCTGTGGTCTATGCGCCAGCCAACATGAGTTTTGTGCAAAACACGGAATCCTATTTGTTTGTCCAAGCTTGGGAAATGGCGCCTTTCTTGGGCGACAAATTGTTGCGGGTCATGACATCTTCTTTTCAAAGACCCAATCCCCAAGCTTTTCGCATTCAAGCCAAAGCCGCCGGACATTATGTGAATTCCATTTTGGCCAGCCAAGAAGCCAAAGCCGCGGGATATGACGAAGCCCTGTTGTTGGATGGCCAAGGACATTTGGCAGAAGCGCCT
>RDYY01000321.1 GCA_004293505.1 Sphingobacteriia bacterium
CAATATTGTGGCCAAGCACTTAAAGAGCAATGCCATTGCCCTGGTCAAGAACGGACAATTGGTGGGCAAGGGTTGTGGCCAAACTTCTCGCATTGATGCCTTGCGCCACGCCATTGAAAAAGCACAACAGTTTCAATTTGATTTACAAGGTGCGGTACTGGCTTCGGATGCTTTCTTTCCTTTTAACGACTGTGTGCAAATCGCGCACGCTGCCGGCATCACTGCTTTTATTCAACCCGGGGGGTCCGTGCGCGACAAAGACAGCATTGATTATTGTGTAGAAAACAAATTGGCCATGGTGATGACAGGACTGCGCCACTTTAAACACTAAGCCCATGACAACCCAGCGCAAAGCATATTGGGCCTTGGCCGTGACCAGCACGGTCTGGGGTACCAGTTGGATTGCTTCGCGCTATGCCGTACAATTTGCACCGCCCTTGCAATTGGCTGCCATCCGCCAGTGCATAGCGGGTTCTTTGTTTGTGGGTTTTTTCTTGCTGAAAGGAGAGCGATTACCCAAGCCCAAACAATTGCTGGCCATGGCTGGCATGTCCATCTTGTTATTTGTTTCCGCCAATGGTTTGGCCACAGTGGGGGTCAAATACATTTCAGGTGGATTGGGGGCCCTGATTGCTGCGCTTTATCCTTTGAGTGTGGTGCTCATGGAAAAAATTGTCTTCCGCAACCGCCGCTCACCATCCGGGGCCCGGCTATTGGAAAGGAGTGTTTTTCTCTGTGGTGGCCATGTTGAGTTGGGGAGCAGGCACCATTTTGATTGCGCGCAAACCCATCACTGGTGTCAACCCCTATTTTACCATGGGCTGGGAAATGTTGTTTGGGGCTTTTTTCTTGTTCCTCCTGTCATTGGCTACTGGGACAACTGTTGCCCTGGGTGAGATTCCCGCAAATGCCTGGAAAGCCATTGCTTATTTGGTGGCCATGGGCTCTTTGATTGCTGTGGTGGCTTTTCTCTATACCATGAAACATTTGGAACCCACCATTGCGGCGCTGTATGCCTATATCAATCCCATTGTGGCCATGTTGATTGGGGCTTTCCTGATCCATGAGCCCTTGACGCCTTTGATTGGCCTGGGCGCTTTGGTTACTTTAACAGGGGTCTATTTGGTCAACCGCAGTTTGAAAACCAAATCGGCCTAAGCATTTTTTTCTTTCCAGAGTTGGTTAAAGGTCTTGGCGCTGAATTGCAAATTGTCGCGGTGGGTGGTCCATCCTTTGAAAATTTTATTGACCACCCAATTTTTGAGCTTGCCATTGCCCGCATTCATGAGGGGACGATTCAAAGAAGCCGTTTTCCAGGCTTTCCAAGCCAACCTTTCGGCCAAGTCGCTGTGGCCTTGTACCACGGCTTCGTGTCGGTTGTCCAACAACAATTCATGCAGGTTGATGCGCACAGGACAAACTTCGGTGCAATTGCCACACAAGGAAGAAGCATTGGGCAAGTGTTTGTATTCATCCATGCCTTGCAGATATGGGGTGATCACACTGCCAATGGGGCCACTGTAAGTGGCTTCATAAGCATGTCCCCCTATGTTTTTGTACACGGGGCAGGCATTCAAACAAGCCCCACAGCGAATGCAGTAAAGGGCTTCTCGGCTCTTGGGATTGGCCAGCAAATGGGTACGGCCATTGTCCAATAAAATCACCACCATTTCTTCGGGTCCATCGGTCTCTCCTGCTTGACGGGGTCCACTGATGATGGTATTGTAAACCGTTACTTGTTGACCCGTACCAAAAGTGGAAAGTAAGGGCCAGAACAAAGGCAGGTCGTGCACAGAAGGAATCACTTTTTCAATGCCCACCACCACAACATGGGTCTTGGGCCAGGAACAACTGAGGCGGCCATTGCCTTCGTTTTCGGTCAGGGCGATGCCCCCAATATCGGGCAAGATAAAATTGGCCCCACTCACTCCTACTTCGGCTTCCCGGTATTTTTCGCGTAATTTTTTTCGGGCCACCAAGGTCAATTCTTCGGGGCTTAACCCAATGGGTGTACCCAGTTTTTGGGCAAAAAGTTTGGCCACGTCTTCCTTGCTTTTGTGCATGGCCGGCGTAACAATGTGATAGGGGGCTTCGCCATCCAATTGTTGGATGTATTCTCCCAAATCGGTCTCTACACTTTCAATACCCTGGCTGGTCAAAAAATCATTCAGGTGAATTTCTTCGGTCACCATGCTCTTGCTCTTCACCAAGGTTTTGCAATTTTTCTCTTTGCAAATTTCCCCAATGATGGCTTGGGCTTCTGTTGTATCAGCAGCCCAGCACACTTTTGCGCCCCGCGCAGTAATCTTTTTTTCAAACTCTTCTAAATACCGGTCTAGGTTTTCCAGCGCATCCCATTTTTTTACCTTGGCCCATTCGCGGGCCGCTGGCAATTGGGTAAACTGTTCTTTGCCCTTGGGCACAACAGCATTGTACTTGCCAATGTTGAAATTGATTTTGCGGCGGTGTTCCAGGTCCGCAGAACGAACCGTGCTTTTGGCCAAAAAAGAAAGGGCGTTGGGGTGCATTTAATCTTTTTTATCAAGGTGTTCAGCCGCTGCTGCCAGGGCTTCATAAAAATCAGGACCGTATTTGCGGATCAAAGCTTCTTTTAGGAAAACGTGTACAGGCAATTTTTGTTTTCGCCCCAATTGACATCCGCTCTTGCAAAGGGTTTCGCGGGGTTGGTAGTTCAAGTATTCCACATCGGGGTCTCTTTTGCTCTTGCGCACCAAAAGGGGAAAGAGGTGACAGCTCACGGGTTTTTTCCAATCCAGCTTGCCATCGTTATAGGCTTGTTCTATGCCACACAAAATAACCCCTTGCTCGTTTTTTCGGCCATAAGCACAAATGCCCCCGTTGATGGTAGGGGTTACCCATCCAAACTCTGTGTCATACGTAAAACGGCCTACCCTTTTGATCTCGGCCAAGCCTTCAGGGGTTAAATAAGGCGCAATAACATCAAAATACTGGTTCAGCTTTTCCAATTCCCATTTTTCCATGGGCGCACCAGCGTCCCCGTCTTCGCAACAGCCCCCTTTGCAGCGGTTGAGGTCACACAAAAATTGTTCGGTCACCACTTCATCACTCACCAATACGTGGTCTATAGCAATCATGGGGCAGG
>RDYY01000322.1:0-506 GCA_004293505.1 Sphingobacteriia bacterium
TTTTCCATGATGCGGGTGCGCAATCCTTCAACGGTTCTTTTGCTCATTTTGAGTTCATAAGCAATTTCCTTACTGGTCAATTCCCCGCAAATCATGCGCATGATGGATTGTTCTTTTTCTGAAAAAAGAATCCTGGGACTGCGCGGTTTTTGTACCCTGTTCACGTGCAATTGACTGAGTTTTTCTGCAATGCGCCGACAAAAAAAGGGCTTGCGTTGGTAGGCAGTAAAAATGGCTTCTGCAATTTCTGCTTGGTCGGCTTGCTTGCTGACATAGCCCAAAGCCCCAGCATCCAGCATGCCCAGAATGGCTTCCTCCGAATCTTCTTGGCTCAGGGCAAGGATCCTGGCGTGGGGGTCTTTGGACAAGATGGCCATGGCCACCTGCAAACCATCCAAGAGGGGCAGCTGGCTGTCGGTCAAGACAACATCAGGCATCAAAGCATCAAATTTTTCCAGCAGGATTTCTCCATTGGCTGCTTCACCAACAACTTCTAAGTCATTGAA
>RDYY01000322.1:511-2911 GCA_004293505.1 Sphingobacteriia bacterium
AGCAGGGCTTGTATACCGGCGCGGTATACGCGGTGGCCATCGGCAATGACCACCCGGATTTTTGGATTTTTCATGGCGATTGGATTTTGGGACAACTAATTTCCGCTCTGAATCCTTCACTTCGCTGGTTAAATATACTTTTTCCCTTTGGGCTTTAGACCCGATTTTTTGTTTTGTTCAAAGCTTTGTGCCACAGCCTGTTTTTTTAATCAACGTCATTTCACGGTGCTTTTCCAGAAAACCATTAATTTGATGCCATGAAAAAACCTTTCTCCCTCTTGGCTTTGGCCTGTAGCTTGGGTACAACTGTTTTGGCACAAGAAAAACCCAACATGGATTCTTTGTTCAAACAAGCTGGTAAAACAGAACAATGGGAACCTGTTCCTGCCATGGTCAGCCCGGGCAAAACCGCAGCCGATGCGCCAGCCGATGCGGTGGTTTTGTTCAACGGCAAAAACCTTTTGCAGTGGCAAAAAAAAGGCGGGGGAAAACCGGGCTGGAAAATCATGCCCGATGGCAGTTTGCAAGTGGTGAAGGGTTCGGGTGATTTGGAAACCATTGCAGGTTTTGGTTCTTGCCAATTGCACATTGAGTGGAAAAGCCCGGCTGCCATAGCTGGCACTGGACAAAGCCGGGGCAACAGTGGCATTTATTTGATGAGCAAATACGAATTGCAAGTATTGGATTCCTACAACAATCCCACTTATGGGAATGGCCAAGCTGGTTCATTATACAAACAATACATGCCCTTGGTCAACGCTGTGCGCAAGCCTGGCGAATGGCAGAGCTATGACATCATTTTTACCGCACCACAGTTTTATGCCGATGGGGTTTTGCAAAGCCCTGGCCGATTAACGGTTTTGCACAACGGGGTATTGATCCAAAACAACATTGAAATTTTAGGGAATACCTTGTGGATTGGAAAACCTTTTTATGAAAAACATGCGGCTGCCTTGCCTTTGATTTTACAAGACCATGGCATGGATGGGGGCAATCCTGTTCAGTACCGCAACATTTGGATCAGGCCTTTGTAAATTGTTCAGCAAAAGCCAAGGCGCGGGCCTCGGCCCAAGAAAAGACTTTGCCTTTTTCCATGAAACCACAATGACCGCCTTGTTGTGTAATCTCTACATGAAGCCAATCGTGTTGAGCGGCCAATTCCCGCGGAAAACAATTGTCCAATAAGAAAGGGTCATTGGCTGCTTGCACCAACAAAGAAGGAATATTGAGCTTGTGCAAGTGGGGGCCCACAGAAGCTTTTTCATAAAAATCTGCCGCACTGGTATAGCCGTGCAAGGGGGCGGTGTAGCGGTCATCAAATTCTTCAAACCATTTGATCTTGTCATAGCCTGTGGCATCAATGTGGTCTGGGAACAACAAAGCTTTGGCTTTTATTTTCACCCCCAATTTGCGTAAAAACCTTTTTCGGTACATGCCTGTGCCGGGCCTGGACAGGGCATCCACACTGCCTTTTAAACTACAGGGCACGGAAAAACCAATGGCTGCTTTGATGGCCGATGGGGCCCAATGAGGATCTTCTGCCAAAGCCCTAAAAGTTAAACTGCCTCCCATGCTAAAGCCCACCAAGACCAATTCTGCATAGCCTTTTTGCAGGGCATGGTTCACAACGGTTTGCAAATCACTGGCGTCTCCGTGGTGATAAAACCGGGGCAAGCGATTCAGTTCTCCGCTGCAACTGCGGCAATTCCAACCCAAAGCATCGTATCCTGCTTTTGTAAACAAGCTGGCCATGCCGGTCACATAATGTCGGCTGGCATCGCCCTCTAGTCCATGGGTGATGATGACAAGTCGGGACGATGATGGTTGGTCTACCGACCAATCCAAGTCCAAGAAATCCCCATCGGCCAATTCCAATCTTTCCCGCCGGGCATAGGAAAAAGGAAGTTGGCGCCACAAGCTGGGCAAGATGCTTTGCAAATGCCCATTCCTGTGCCAAAAAGGAGGGACCAAGGCCAAGTCTTCTGTCAAAGGCATGCGCAAATATCGGCCCTGGACGGTAAATCCTTGAATTTGCCTAAATTGAATCATGGCCGCTGCGCAATACCTCAAGTACTTCAATCCCCTGGGTTTATTCGATACCAAAAGGACGGGTAAAATTTTTAAAGTGAATCCCGTGATGCCGGTGGAAAGGGTAGAAGCAGAAAAAGTAAGCATCAGTGTGTTTGACTATACAGCGGCCAAACTGAGTGAACTTGAATTTGAGGATGTTCCCACCTGCTTTGCTTTTAAAAACAACCACCACACCACTTGGATCAATGTAAATGGCATCAACAAACAAGCGGTAGAAGAAATTTGCAACCATTTTGACATCCATTATTTGATCCAAGAAGACATCTTGAGTGTGGGCCAAAGGCCCAAGATGGATGAACTGGATCCAGT
>RDYY01000322.1:2933-8088 GCA_004293505.1 Sphingobacteriia bacterium
CTGAGTTTTCAAGAAGACGCCAGCCGAGACGTGTTCAACCCCATGCGCGACAAATTGCGCATAGCCAACAGCAAGCTGCGCCAAACGGGGGCAGATTATTTGTGCTATACCATGCTGGACATGATTGTGGACAGCTATTACGGGGTAATGGAAAAAATTGGCGAGCGCATTGAATTGTTAGAAGAACGCATCATTCGCGGCAGCAACAAAAGAACATTGGCAGAAATCAATGCCTTGCGCAAAGAGTTGATTGTGCTCAAAAGAAATGTAAGCCCTGTACGGGAACTGATCAATGGTTTTGTGCGCAGCGAAAGTGATTTATTGGAAGACAAAACCACCAAGTATTTCAAAGACATTTACGACCACATTGTGCAAGCCAATGAATTGGCCGAGAACTACCGGGACATGATGATCAACTTACAAGACTTGTACTTGAGCAATGTGAACGGGATGAATTTTGATCGCCTTCCTTACATCCACGACCACAATGGTTTTTGGGTGGCGGCTGGGCTGATGTTGATCATTCCCCTCGTCATGGTCCTGGTCTTTAGAAAAAGAGGCTGGTTTTAATCAGTGGTCGCAGTCGTCGGCGTGTGCGTGTTGGTGCAAGTGGCAAAAACGTTGGTTGAAATAATGGCCCGCCACAATCAACAATACAGCTGGTACCAACAACCAAAACCGCCACTCGTGCAAGAACATTTTGGCCACCAACAAGCCCATGCCCAATAAGAACAAGACCAGGGGCAAATAGCGGTGGTGGTGTGATAAAAATCCATGGCGCAAGGAATACACACCAATCACCAGGGCCAGTCCAATCATGCTGAACTCGAACACGCTGTTCTCGATGATGTTGACGCCAAACAAAGGCAAGCTGGTCAGGAAAAGGGGCAAAACAGCACAGTGGATGGCACAAGCTACAGAAGCTGAAATGCCCAATGCGTCCCAATTGATTTTGATGCCCATGCAGGGCAAAGATAGTCCTTTGCAACAGTGTTGCAAAATATTTTGAACCGAAGGGCTTAACTTTGTGCCATGCCTATGCCCCGATTGCCCAAATGGGCCATTTACCTTATTTTTTTCACCCTCTTGCTGGGGGCTTTTTATTTCTTCCTTTTTCGGGGAACCGATGCTTGGAAAAAGAAAATGGCGGTGATCAGCTATGTAAAACCCTTTGCTTTTACCACCCAAGAGCAATTGCCCTTTACAGACCGGGACCTGATGGGAAAAGTAACCGTGGTGGAATATTTTTTCACGACTTGCAAAGGCATCTGCCCCAAAATGAACAAGAACATGCGGGAGGTTTATGATGCTTTTCAACAAGAAAACGATTTTCAAATCTTGGCCCATACCTGCGATCCTGAAACCGATTCCGTCCCCCGCCTCAAAAGGTATTCTGACAGCATGGGCATCAATCCCCGCAAGTGGTTCATGGTAACGGGCCGAAAAGACAGCCTCTACCAAATGGCCCGGGCATCTTATTTGTTGGATGATCCCAAAAACAGTGTCGACAAAATAGAAGACCAATTCATCCACACCCAATTTTTTGCCTTGGTGGACAGAGAGGGCAAAGTAAGGGGGCAGATTTATGATGGCTTGAAAAAAGACGAAGTGGCCAAATTGAAAAAAGACATAGCAGAATTATTGGCTGAAACATCGGGGAACCGTTTTGTGAATGGTATCTTTAACAGCAACCCATGACCCGCGAAAAAGACATCAACCAAATGCTGAAAGACCATGGTCTCAGCAGCACCGAAACCCGTAGAACCATATTGGGATTTTTTCATGCGGCTGACAAAGCTTTGGCACACGCCGACATTGAAACCATGGGCACTGTCCCCTTGGACCGGGTAACCATTTACCGAACCTTGCAATCCTTTGTAGAAAAAGGACTCTTGCATTCCATTCCTTCTGCCGACAACGCGGTGCGGTATGCCTTGTGCAAAGACCATTGCGCAGATGGTCACCACCACGACAACCACGTACACTTCATGTGTGACCAGTGCAGCAGAACTTATTGCTTGGACGAAATTACCATTCCTCGCATCAAACTACCCCTTGGCTTTACGGCCTGCCAAACCGATTTGGTGGTCAGTGGGGTTTGCAAAACCTGTCAATCTTGATCCTGGTCACCGGTGGCACGGGCTTGTTGGGCTCGGCACTCTTGCAAACCTTGGTCAAAGCAAATGAACCCGTTAGGGCCTTGTACAGAACCCAAAAACCCACATGGGCAGGCAGCGAAAAAATTGATTGGTGGCCAGCAGACTTAGATGATGTCCATGCATTAGAAGATGCTTTAAGTGGGGTTGACAAGGTCTACCATTGTGCGGCAACCGTTTCTTTTCATCCTGCCCGCAAAAAAGCTTTGTTTCAAACCAATGTAATGGGTACGGCAAACTTGGTGAATGCCTGTTTGAGCCAAAACGTGCGCCGATTCTTATTGGTCAGTTCGGTGGCAGCCCTGGGACGGATCCGCCAAGAAAAAACCATTGATGAGTCCATGCATTGGAGCCCAGAAACCAGCAACAGTGAATATGGCAGAACCAAATACTTGGCCGAACTAGAAGCTTGGCGCGGCATGGCAGAAGGTTTAGAAGTGGTGGCCGTGAACCCAGTGATCATTTTGGGTGCTGGGAATTGGGAGGGTGGCTCTTCTGGTATCTTTAAATCGGCTTACAAAGAGTTTCCTTGGTACACCGAAGGAATGAGTGGCTTTGTAGATGTGCAAGACGTGGTCAATGCCATGTTGCTGGTCATGGCCGATGGCGCTACCGGTGAACGATATATTTTGAGTGGCCAGCGGTGAACGATATATTTTGAGTGGCCAGAACCTTTTTTACAAAGACGTTTTTTCGGCCATCGCCAAAGGGTTTGGCAAAAAACCGCCGCACAAAAAAGTTACTCCTTTCTTGGCCGGATTGGTCTGGCGCTGGGAAGGCATCAAATCTTTTTTTACTGGGGCCGAGCCCTTGCTCACCAAAGAAACGGCCCAAACAGCGCGCGCTGTGGTCCGCTTTGACAACACCAAATTGCTGAAGGCCTTTCCCCATTTTGCCTACACTCCTTTTGACACCAGCATCGCGCGCATCTGCCAAGAATTAAAAGAAAAGTATAACTTGTAAGGGTGAAGACCCTTTCTGTTTGCTTGGTGCTGGCTGCCTGGTCCCTTACCCTGTGGGGCCAAGCTTTCCTGTATTGGTCCTGCCAAGTACAAAACAGTTTATTGAACCCCAACGATCCTTGTGATTGTCAAACGGTGGTGACCAAAAATGCAAGTGGTGCCTCCCCTGCAGCTTATACGGCATCCAAATGGCAGGACCCCGTACAATACACCCCTCCTTTTTGTACCGTTGTTGATCCAGTTCTTGTGCCAGGCGCTGGGGTGTTTTGTTGTCAATTTGTTTCTGCTGTCTTTCAGGGGCACTTGAATTTGCCCTTCAAGCCCCCTGCGGTTGACTTGGTTTAAAGTCAATTTTATTTTTCACCCACAACAACCGCAAACCATGAAAATTTTATGGACAGCAGCGCTGTGCTGCTGCTGGCTATCGGCCAGTACCCAACAGATTCAAGCATATGTAAGTCCCCAAACCGAGATTCACCTTTGGGGCAAAATTCCCTCCCAAGCCCTTTGGGCCAATCCCTATGCCGAATGGTTCAAAAAGGGATACGATTATCACCAACCCGATACCCAGCTCTTGCCTGCCTTGCAATTGGTCATGGAGGGATGCCGGTTTCAATTGTTTTTAGGTACTTGGTGTGGAGACAGCAAAAGAGAAGTGCCCAAGATTTTAAAAATCATGTCGGCGCTGGGGTGCAAGACCCAAGACCTGGACATCATTGCTTTGAGCAACCAAGGCAATGACTATAAAAAAGGTCCACAAGGAGAAGAGAAAGACTTGAACATTGTTCGTGTACCCAGTTTATTGGTATACCGCAACAACAAGGCTTTGGGAAGGATCATTGAATACCCAGTAGAAAGTTGGGAGAAAGACCTCTTGAAAATTTTGCGGGGAGAAACCTATACCCCGCACTACAGCAAATGATGACTGAAGAAGTAATGGAAGCTAATCTTCCATTACTTTTTTCCACAGGGCAGGAATGCGCTTGATCCAAACCAATTCCCTGCGCTTAAGCGAAGCGTCTTCTGCTGGATATCCAAAATAGGTTTTACCGCCGGCCAATGAAGAAGGCACACCACTTTGTGCCAAGACCACTGCGTTGGCACCAATGGTCAGGGTTTTGCTCACGCCGACTTGGCCCCAAAGCGTTACCCCATCTTCAATAGTAGTGCCACCGGCAACGCCCACTTGCGCAGCAAACAAACAATTGCGGCCCACAGTAACATCGTGACCAATGTGAACCAAGTTGTCCATTTTGGTGCCTGCGCCAATGATGGTAGCCGCTGTTACCCCGCGGTCAATGGTGCACTGCGCCCCAATTTCAACATCGTTTTCTAACACCACGTGGCCACAGCTCTCCATTCTTTTGTACCAACTGTCTCGGTTTTTTTTGGTGTTGTAATAAAAAGCATCACTGCCAATCACTGTGCCTGCTTGTACCACTACCCGGTCACCAATGATGGTATGATCTGCAATGGTAACATGGGGATGGATGGTGCAATTTTTTCCGATCACCACCGATTTGCCAATGGTAACATGGGGTGCAATATAAGTACCCTCTCCAGCTTGCAGCGAAGGATCAATGGCTTGGGTAGCGGCAGAAAAAGGGCGAAAATGTTGTACAATTTTTAAATACGCTTCAAAAGGATCGGCTACCACAAAAATGGTTTTACCTGCTGGAATGTCTACATTGGCAGTGTTGATGATGATGGCAGAAGCGGCACTGTTGAGACAGGTTGCATAATATTTGGGATGGTCCACAAAAACCAAATCACCTTTTTCTACGCGGTGAATTTCATTGATGCCTGTCAGTTGTAAGTCAATGCTGCCATGTGTTTCAGCAGACAAGAAACCAGAAAGCCATTCCACGGAAAGGGGTGCAGGAAATTTCATGAACGCAGATTTAATGTGTAAAGTTAAGTGCTCGGTTTGCTTCAAGTGAAAATAAAACACGACAGTTATTGTGCCCTTATTGCCCTGACCCTTTTTGGCAATTCACATTCGCAGAAAAAATGTTAATAAATTAGTTTGAAAAAATT
>RDYY01000323.1 GCA_004293505.1 Sphingobacteriia bacterium
GAAACGGTTCTTCATCACCGTCATTTCACGGATGAATTCGTCCCTGCCGGCCAAAGGAAATTCTTGCAGGGGCCCTTTGGTACTGGCTTGTAAAAACAAAGTAGGAATGGCGTCAAAGCTGCCATTGCCATCAAAGTCTTTGGCATAGATGCGAAAGGGATATTTTTCTGTGGGCCGGATGAAAAGATTTTCGCCCATGTTGCCCAAGGCCAAGTCCATGTCTCCATCTCCGTCCAAGTCTGCGGGCAGGACGGTATTCCACCAGCCAGTAGGCAATTGGGGCGCTGTTTTGGGGGCAGCCAGTTGTTTGCCATTCCAAACTAATGTGGTGACGCTTCCCCATTCCAAAGTCAAGACCAAAGCCAATGATTCCTTGGGTGAGAACCTGGTCCAAGCAGCATCGGTGACCAGCCCTATTTTTTGCAAAGCAGGCGCCACAGCAGTTGTGACATCGGTGAATTGGGGGGCATTTTTTTGGCCATCGTTGCGCAAGAGCAAACTGCTGGTGGGTGCCGGGTATTGGCCTGGAATGGCGCGGCCGCCCACCAACAAATCCAAGTCGCCGTCTCCATCAAAGTCGGCCGCGCGCACCACCGATTTTTGGGTGGTGTTCACGGGTACAGCACCACTGATGAGCACAAATTCTCCCTGTCCATTGTTCAAAAACAATCGGTCTTGGTAATAAGGTGAGCCCGCCATTTGTTCTCCGCCACCACTGGCCACATAAAGGTCCAGGTCACCATCAGCATCGGCATCCAATAAAGCCAATCCTGCATCGTCCATGGGCTGGTAATCTTTTTTGGGTTCCAGGGCCTTCACCAAAAATTTTCCCTCCTTTGTTTGCAAAGCCAGTCTGGCCCCATTGGGCGAAGCGCCCCCCATGACCAGGTCTTCTAGGCCATCGCCATTTAGATCGCCCACCGCCAAAGCAGGGCCCGATTGGGAGAGTTTACGGGGCAATAATTTTTGGATATTGAAATCAATGAAATCATCTTCTTCCGCCACCAGGTTCAATCCTATCTCCGCTGCCACTTCTTTCCAAGGACCCGCTTGGGCCAAAGCAGCAGGAAACACAAAAGCACTGCTTTGGGTGCTGTCGTAACGCAAGGTGGTCCTGCGGTCCAGGCCAATGCCCGTAAACACTTGTACTTGTTGGTTGGGCCAGACCACGCGCACCGAATCCAGTTTTGCCGTTTTGCCCAAACCAAAATGGGCCAGGGTTTCTACCGAAGACAAATAACCCCGGTAGGGACTGTGTTCGTAAACTTGTTGTTGGTCCCCATAAAATACTTGCACCAGTGCACCCAGGGCTTGGGGGTTTTGGGCAGTTCCTTGCAAATGGAATTGGACAAAATGTTGTGGTTCTTTTTGGTTTTGGGCCGATCGGTTTTCCAACACCGAAGCCGCTTCGTTGGTGTTGTTGACCACAAAATCCAAATCCCCATCTCGGTCCAAATCGGCATAAGCCATGCCAGCAGAATAAGTGGGAAAATCCCAGCCCCAAGCGGTTGTAGCATTTTCAAACACAGCTTGGCCTTGGTTGCGAAAAGCATAATTGCTTACATGAACTGTAGGCAGTTGGTTCAGTACTTCTTGCAAAGGCGCCACGTTGTATGCGTTGCGGCGATAAGCCATGAAATCCAAGTCGGACATGTCTTTGGGCAAGCCATTGGTCACGAACAAATCGCGCAGCCCATCGTTGTCGGCATCGGCCAAAAGGGGAGACCAACTCCAATCGGTTTGGGCCATGCCACTGAAATAAGCCGTTTCACTGAACTGGGTTTTGGGTGCAGAATCGGGGTGTTCTTTGTAAAGCCCTTGGTTCAATTGCAACATGTTGCGGGGATATTGTTGCATGTAACCAAAGCGTGCCGCATACTGAAAATTTTGGTAGCTGATGTCGCTGTTCATCATTTTCAAACGGTAATTGTCGGCAGGCGACATGTCGGTTTCTACCAAGTCGGCCAGTCCATCGTTGTTGATGTCGGCCATGTCATTGCCCATGGCATTTTTGCTGCTGTGCTTAAAATATTGCGCACACTTGTCGGTAAAGGTTCCGTTGCCATTGTTGATGTAGAGCAAATTGTTGGACAAATAATCATTGCTCACATAAATGTCTTTGAACCCATCTTGGTTGATGTCGGCAATGGCCACACCCAAGCCATAACCTTCGGTTTGAATACCCGCTGCTTTGGAAACATCGCTAAAGACCCCATGGCCCTTGCTGGCGTCAAAGTCTTGGCGCAAAAGCTTGTCTGTATTGGGCCAGGAGCCATCGGTGCGAATGGGCCTGAACTCATTGGGATAGGTTTGGTTCAAATCATTGACCAGCAAATACACGTCCAAGTCTCCATCGTTGTCGGCGTCAAAAAAGGCCGCCATCTGGGTATGAGAAGGATCGTCCAAACCATAAGCTGCAGCCG
>RDYY01000016.1 GCA_004293505.1 Sphingobacteriia bacterium
GGTGGTGGGTGCATTGTTGTTGATCCAAGCCGCTACATTGGTGCCCTTGCGAATGATCTCTGTAAAACCCGCTTTGCCTGCCATGTCCAAACTGGCTGTAGGATCAGCAAAAATGGATTTGGCCAAGGCTTGGCGCACATAAAAAACAGGCAGGGGCAAGGGGGCCGACCGGTCATTTTTATTGAATTGAACATTGTCGGTGGCGGCTGAACTGTTGTACAACACCAAGGCCGTTGCTTTTTTGGCAGCTGCTTTGGTGGCTTCGGTTTTGATCCATTGCTCTATGTCAAAATGGGGATTGCCTGCATTTTCTTCCAATACTTCTTTTAAATCTTTGCACCAAGCTTGGCCAGGATCGGTCAATGCTGGAACGGGTTTGCCCGTAAATTTTCCTTCGCCACTGTTGGCCAAAGCAAAATACTCTTTGTCCCAGACCAAGTTTTTGCCGTTGATGCGCAATTGGGCATCGGGCAAAGGTTGTTTGCCTTCAGGGATCTCAAAACTTTGGGTAAAACCAGTGGTGCCAGCTGCGGCAATGCCTGCTTTTTGGTACTGATCCACCAAATAATTCACGGCCAAGGTTTCGCCAGGGGTACCGGTTCTGCGGCCTTCTAGGGCATCACTGGCCAAAAATTTTACGTGCTCTTCTAATTGCGCCAGCAACTGGGCCTGCTCTTTGGCCAAGGCCTTCTTGGATTGTTTTTTGTTTTGGGCAGAAGCGTTTTGGGGAAGAACCAAAAATGCAAAGAGGGCAAAAGCCAGGAAGCGCAGCATGGGTTGATTTTGCACAAAACTAAGGACTCGCAAGGGCAAGATGCCTGGCAAAAGGAAAATTTATGCCAATTCTGTTCCCAATCTCGTAACCCCCTGCCAAAGGGCTGGCTTAGTTTTGCGACCTTGCGCAACAAACCCTTGCATATTGCCTTGGTGGGAAACCCCAACAGTGGAAAGAGTTCCCTCTTCAATGCCTTGACGGGATTGCACCAACAAGTGGGCAATTTTCCTGGGGTAACGGTTGACAAGAAAATGGGGACGGCGCAATTGTCAACCCAGGAATCGGCTTCCTTGATTGATTTGCCGGGCACTTATTCCCTTTATCCCCGCCGGGCCGATGAATGGGTGGCTTATAAAGTGTTGATGGGGGTTGATCCCGACATCCAGCCCGATTTGGTTTTGTTGGTGGCCGATGCCAGCAACCTCAAGCGCAATCTTTTGTTTTGCAGCCAAATCCTGGACCTGAATATTCCTGTGATCATGGCTTTGACCATGAATGACATTGCGCAACAAAAAGGCACCCGCATAGATTTGGTGGGCTTGCAATCTGATTTGGGCATTCCCGTGGTAGCCGTTAACCCGCGCAAAAACAAAGGCATGGGAGAATTGCGCAAAACCATTGTGCAATATGGGCGATTGCAATCCGAGGGACAAAAAAGGGCCAAACCCTTCATTGACATCAAAGCACTGGCACCAGCCGTGTTGGAAGCAGGAAGCCCCCTTTTCCCTGAATGGAACGACTATGCCCTTTTGCACCGACTGATCCATGCCGAAGGATTAGAAACAACTGCTTCCCAAAAAATCCAACTGCAAAACTTGGCCAGCACCCATGGTTTCAATGCCACCAAGACCCAAGCAGAGGAAATCATGCAACGCTATTCTCGCATTCGCCAACTGGTGCAAAAAAATGTGGCTGAAAATGGCCCCCTTGAGAAAAAACTCTTGACCGAAAAGCTGGACAATATATTGTTGCACCGCACTTGGGGCTATGCTATTTTGTTGGCCGTTTTGTTCTTGTTGTTCCAAAGCATCTTTTGGTTGGCCCAATATCCCATGGATGGCATTGAATGGGTGTTTGCCCAAACCAGCGGCTGGCTCTCTGGTGCTTTGCCCAAAGCTTGGTGGAGCGATTTGTTCATCAACGGCTTGGTAGCCGGCTTGAGCGGGATTGTGGTTTTCATTCCCCAAATCATGATCCTCTTTGGGCTCATCACCATTTTAGAAGACACGGGCTACATGGCCAGGATCAGTTTCCTGAGCGATAAACTCATGCGCAAAGCGGGCCTCAATGGCAAGAGCGTCATGCCCATGATCAGTGGCTTTGCTTGCGCTGTACCCGCCATCATGGGGGCGCGCAACATTGAAAACCGCAAAGAAAGATTGCTCACCATTTTGGTAACACCCTTGATGAGTTGCTCTGCGCGATTGCCCGTTTACACCATTTTGATTTCTTTGGTGATTGATGACCATTACTATTTTGGTTTTCTCAGCCTGCAAGGATTGGTGATGATGGGATTGTATTTGTTGGGTACAGTGATGGCTTTGCTGATCAGCTTTGTATTGAAATTTTTTATCCGCATCCAAGAGAAAAGTTTTTTCATTTTAGAATTG
Organism: Sphingobacteriia bacterium; assembly: GCA_004293505.1. Lineage (GTDB taxonomy): Bacteria > Bacteroidota > Bacteroidia > Chitinophagales > Chitinophagaceae > Sediminibacterium. The sequence continues at coordinate 2,386 of RDYY01000016.1, forward strand.
CCCACTTACCGTGCTCCCCGTTGGGCCAATGCCGGATTGACCATGATCGAGAAAGCCCGGATTTTTGTTTTTGATGCGGGCAAAGTCATCATGGTCATCAGTTTGTTGTTGTGGTTTTTGAGCAATTATGGTCCTGGAGACCGATTGGAAAAAATTGAACAGCAATACCAAAGCCTGTCTTTGGCACAACCCGATCAAGCAGCCCGTTTCAGCAAACAAGCGGCTGCAGAAAAGCTACAAAATTCTTATGCGGGCTTGGTGGGCCAAAGCATTGAACCGGTCATTGCTCCTTTGGGTTATGATTGGAAGATTGGCATAGCGCTGGTCACTTCTTTTGCTGCGCGAGAAGTATTTGTGGGCACCATGGCCACTTTGTATAGTGTAGAAGAAGAAGACGATCAATCCCTGCGGGCCATGATGCAATCGGCTGTTCACGCCGATGGTCGCAAAGTTTACACCTTACCTGCCGCCCTTTCCTTGATGGTATTTTACGCGCTGGCCATGCAGTGCATGAGTACTTTGTCCATCGTGCGCCGAGAGACCAAAACTTGGAAATGGCCCGTCTTTCAATTTGTCTACATGACTGCCCTGGCCTACGGCATGAGCTGGCTGGTCTATGTCTTGTTCAGCTGATTCAGCGCAGTTTTTCCCATAGGATTTTACTGATGGTCTTGGCCAAGGCCCAGGCTTCGTTGTTGTTTTCCCAACTGGTGTCTTGGTTGTTTTTCGTGATCAAGCAAAACACATATTCACGGCCTTCTCCTTTTACATACACCACTTCGCTGCGACTGGCATTGACGGCCCCATTTTTGCTGGCCACGAATACAGTGGGAGGTATTTGGGACAAAGCCTGCTCATCCCAATAATTGCGGCCCAAAACCCTTACCAGGCGGTCGTTCAAGCTGTCTGCAAAATATTTTCCCTGTACCAAGTCCTTCATCAAACGGGCCATTTCGCGCGGGCTGGTTTGACCCCAACCATATTGGCTTCGGTTGGCTTCTCGGCCTGGGGTACGGGAATTGACGCGGGTGTGTTGGTAACCCAAACTGTCCATAATGGCATTGATGCGGGTACCTGTTCCCGCCAACTGCTGCAGCCACAAACTGGCTGTGTTGTCGCTGGTGGTCAGCATGAGCATGATGACTTTGCTGAGTTCAATTTTGGCACTGTCTTTTAAGTTTCCCACCACATCCCCATCGTCGTAAAACAGGTTTTGGGTATAGGTCAAGGTTTGGTGGTAATCCAATTCTTTTTGCTGCAGTTTATGCGCTATGCCCAAGAGGATGGGCACTTTGATCATGCTGGCTGTTGGAAAAACCGTGTCGGCTTGCAAAGCCACGGTGCGCTTGTGTTTCAGGTCTTCTACATAAAGACCGGATACCCCTTTGAACCCACCCAAGAGGGTTTGCAATTCCTTTGCCAAAACCTTGTTTTCTTTGGTTTTTTGCGCACCAGCGTCCTGGACCAGGCCCAGACAAATCAAGACATAAATGAGGGAGCGAAAATTTCTTTTCATGCCCCAAATTAAGGAGAATTAAGCGGGGAAATAAAGGATAACAGAAGTGCCTTTTTCCAATTGGCTTTCTACCTTGATGGTGCCTTGCAGCATTTCTACAAAGTCCTTGGTCAGGATCAGTCCCAAGCCACTGCCTTTTTCATTGCCCGTTCCCGTGGTGCTTTGGTAGTGCTCGCCGTCAAATAATTTTTTTTGCATCTCGGCATTCATGCCCACACCCGTATCACTCACCGATACCATGACTTGTTGGCCTTCTTTTTGGGCATAGACCGTAATGACCCCTTCTGTGGTAAACTTGTTGGCGTTGCTGATGAGGTTGCGCAAAATAAAGCGCATGGCATTGATGTCGGACCGAACAAAGAGGTCCTCGTCTACCAGGTTGACCATGATATTGGATTTGAGGGAACTCATGACCTCAAAGCTTTTGAACATGTTGCTCACCAAAGTGCGCACGTGTACTTTTTCGGATTCGAATCCTTTTCCCCGCATTTGCATGGAACCCCAATCCACCAAGTTGTTCAAGAGTTCAACCGTACCGTCTATCTGCTTGCCTGCCATGTTCATGAGCTCGACCGAATCTTGTTGGCTCAGGATTTTGCGGGCATTGAGTTCAATGATCGATTTTACCGCACCAATGGGATTGCGCACGTCATGGGCAATGATGGATAAAATGCGGTTTTGCATTTCCATTTGCTGCTGCAACTTGTGACCTTGTTTTTCCAATTGCCGGTTGAGCAATTTTTGGTCAAACAATTTAACCACTTGGCGAGAAAGGATTTGCAAGACCTGGACTTGTTCTGCCGTTAGTTCGCCGGGCTCGGTATGCATGACCGACAAAGTGCCCATGCGAAACCCATTTTTGGACACCAAGGGCACGCCTGCGTAGAATCGGATATAGGGTTCACCTGTTACCAGGGGATTGTCCAAGAATTTTTCGTCGGCTTGTGCGTCGGGTACTTCAAAAATTTCCGCCTCGGCCAAAAGGGTATGGCCGCAAAAAGAAATGTCCCGGGGAAATTCCTGTGCCGCTATGCCCCATTTGGCTTTGAACCATTGCCGCTCTGCGTCCATAAGGGAAATCAAGGCCATGGGGGCCTGGCAAATCATGGCCGCCAATTTCACTACATCATCAAACTCGTCTTCGGCCGGTGTATCCAACACCTGGTAACGGTAGAGTTCTTTGAGGCGACGCTGGTCATCCGATGGTATTTGGGGAGGTACCATGAACAGGTTGATTTGTTTGAGCGGCTCCTTTTTCTTGGGCATGAAAACAGGCTTGTTCCAGGCTCCAAACGAAAATCTAGGCTTTTTATTGGATTTCTCCCCCTAAAATCAGCTTAAATGCTGTCCCAAGCGGCCAAAATCTCCTCGGTGTGGTTCTTGGTATCGGGTTTGGCAATGATCTTGCGGATGATGCCTGCTTCGTCAATCAAGAAAGTGGTGCGGGTGGTGCCCATGTAAGTGCGACCCATGAACTTCTTCTCGCCCCACAAATTGTATTTGTCTACAATTTTTTTCTCCTCGTCAGAAATCAAAGGAAAGGGGAGCTCAAATTTTTCCTCAAATTTTTTGTGGCTTTTGACACTGTCCACGCTGACTCCCACTACTTGAAAGCCCTTTTTGAGCAGGGCGGAATGGTTGTCTTTGAGGTTGCAAGCCTGGGCTGTACAACCTGGGGTATCGTCCTTGGGGTAAAAATAAAGAATGACTTTTTTGCCTTTGAAATCAGACAGGGAAACGATTTTCCCATTTTGGTCCGGGGCTTTAAACGCTGGGGCTTTGCTGCCCTCTTTCAATACTGCCATGTTCTAGTGGTTGAAATTTGAATGCAATGAAGGTAAAATAACACAATACAAGCACATTGGTTTGTACATTTGCCCAATTTATCTACCAAAACCATGCCCAAAGACCATTCTATCCATTCTGTTTTGATCATTGGCTCTGGACCCATCATCATTGGACAGGCTTGTGAATTTGATTATTCAGGGTCACAAGCGGCCCGCAGCTTAAGGGAAGAAGGCATCAAAGTGATCCTGATCAACAGCAATCCCGCCACCATCATGACCGACCCCATGATGGCCGACAAGGTTTATTTGCTGCCTTTGACCGTAGAAAGTTTGGAGCAGATTTTAACCGAGAACCAAATTGATGCGGTTTTGCCCACCATGGGTGGTCAAACGGCCCTCAACCTTTGCAAAGAAGCCGATGAATTGGGCATTTGGGAAAAATACAATTGCCGGTTGATTGGAGTAGACGTTGCCGCCATTGACACGGCCGAGGACCGGGAGAAATTCCGCCAACTCATGGTCAAAATTGGGATGGCCGTGGCCCCTTCTCGGGTGGCCAACAGCTTTTTAGAAGGAAAAGAATTTGCCCAACAAATTGGCTTTCCCTTGGTGATTCGCCCCAGTTTTACTTTGGGCGGAACAGGAGGGGGCTTTGTGCACAGCAAAGACGATTTAGACGCCGCTTTGGACAAGGGATTGAAAGCCTCTCCCATCCACGAAGTCTTGGTAGAAAAAGCTGTCTTGGGTTGGAAAGAATATGAATTGGAATTGTTGCGTGACTGCAACGACAATGTGGTCATCATTTGTACCGTAGAAAACCTGGACCCCATGGGGGTTCACACCGGAGACTCCATCACCGTGGCCCCCGCCATGACCTTGAGCGATACGGCTTTTCAGGAAATGCGCAACAAAGCCATTTTGATGATGCGTTCCCTGGGAAATTTTACCGGTGGTTGCAATGTGCAATTTGCCCTCAACCCCGAAACAGAAGAATTGATTGCCGTAGAAATCAACCCCCGCGTCAGCCGCTCCTCGGCCCTGGCTTCCAAAGCCACGGGTTATCCCATAGCCAAGATCGCTGCCAAACTGGCCATTGGCTACAGTTTGGATGAGTTGAAAAACCAAATCACCCAAACCACTTCGGCCTATTTTGAGCCAGCTTTGGATTACGTGATCGTTAAAATGCCCCGTTGGAATTTTGACAAATTCAAAGGTGCCAACGATACTTTGGGCCTGCAAATGAAAAGTGTAGGTGAGGTCATGGCCATTGGTCGCAGTTTTACCGAAGCCTTGCAAAAAGCTTGTCAAAGCTTAGAAAACGAGGCCGTGGGATTGGGCTATTATGGCAAAAGCCTCATGAAAAACGAGGAATTGCAGGAATACATCAAGACCCCCAAATGGGACCGCATCTTCCGCATCAAAGACGCGTTGATGCAAGGCACAACCGTGAAAACCATTGCACAAGCCACGGGCATTGACCGTTGGTTTCTTTACCAAATCCAAAAGATTTGCCAACTGGAAAAAGCCATGGGCCAACACAGTTTGGAGACCCTGCCCGAAGATTTGTTGAAGGCGGCCAAACACAATGGTTTTGGGGATTTGCAGATTGCCCGCATTTTAAATGGCAATTGTACCGAAGACCAAGTCTATGAAAAAAGAAAGGCCTTGGGCATTCAACGGGTCTACAAAATGGTGGATACTTGTGCGGCAGAATTTGAGGCCAAAACCCCTTATTTCTACAGCAGTTTTGAAGGATAAGCTCCTTTTGAAGAAATAAAATTTTACATTGTCCCAGTGGGTAGTGCTCACTGGGACTTTTATTTTTGGGCACGGGATTTGCCCTTTTGCAACTATGTCAAAAACAACGCGTCAAATTTTTCAAACCAATAACCCCACCCGCTGGCAAAGCTTCAAGTGGGGCGGGCGATTGTTGTTGTTTTTGCTTTGCTTGGCCATTGCGGCCATTGTATTGGCCATTCGCACAGCTTATTTGCCCGACGTACCCAAGGCCAAAACAGAATCCTTTCGCAAAATTTTGGAAGCCCCCGATACGCGCGATTCCATCACCAAAGAATACCAAGGCTTTAGAAAGTTTTTTGCCAAAAATGAAAAACCCAGTTTCAACTATGGGCAAGCCGATAGCGACTCAAACAATGTGTTGATGAACAAAGCCTTTCCCGACAGCATTGGCATGCGGGCAGCTTTTTATGTGGACTGGGACCCCCAAGCATTTTTCTCCTTAAAACGCAACATCAACAAACTCAACTTGGTCATCCCCGAATGGTTTTTTTTCGACCCAACGGGTGATTCCTTGGTGGTGCGGCGTGAACTGAGGGGGTACAACCTCATCAAAAAATCAGGGGCCAAAGTCATGCCCATGTTGACCAACAACGTGCACGGCAAATGGGATGGCGCTGTGGTCAACCGCATTTTGAACAATCCCACCAAAAGGCAGAAGCTCATCAATGATTTGTTGCGTACCGTTGAAAAAGACCGTTTTCATGGCATCAATATAGACTTGGAGGAATTGATAGAAAAAGACAATGGGGTCTTGGCCAATTTTCAAAAAGAACTCTACCAAGCTTTTCATGCCAAGGGTTTGTTGGTTTCGCAAGACGTGATGCCCTTTAACCTGGACTATGATTACAAGACCTTGGCCCAATACAACGACTACCTTTTTTTGATGGCTTATGACCAATATTCCAATGAGTCCCAACCAGGACCCATCAGCGGCCAAAAATGGATTGAAGCCGCCGTGGACCAATTGGTGAAAAAAGTTCCCCCAGCCAAAATTGTGATGTGCATTGCAGGCTTTGGTTACGATTGGCCCAAGGGATCGGCCGGCAGTGACGTAACCTACCAACAAGCTTTGAGCATTGCCAAAGAAAAGGGGAGAAAAATTGTTTTTGACAACGATTCTTATAACCTGCATTTTAGTTATTACGACGACGACAATGTGTTGCACGAAGTTCATTTTACCGATGCAGCCACCAATTTCAATGCCCTGCGTTTTGCCACCGAATATGGTTTTGCGGGAACGGCTTTGTGGCGCATGGGAAGCGAAGACAGCCGGCTCTGGGACTTTTACCACCTGCGCATGGACCGCCAGGCTTTGGGCCGATTTGATTTCCAAGAATTCTCCAAAGTAGAAAGCAGCAACGACGTGGATTTCATGGGCGAAGGAGAAATTTTGGACGTGGTTTCAACTCCCACCCCCGGCAAGATCCGCACCGAATTGGACAGCAGTTGGATGTTGATCTCTGAAGAGTTTTACGACACCCTGCCTTCTATGTTTGTGGTCAAACAAAGTGGCAAACCCAAGGACAAAAAAATGGTCCTCACTTTTGATGACGGACCCGACCCTTTGTACACCCGCCAAATCTTGGACATCTTGGACCAATACAAAGTAGTGGCCAATTTTTTCATTGTGGGGATCATGGCCGAGCAAAACATTCCCTTGGTCAAAAGGATTTACAACAGCGGGCACGAGATCAGCAACCACACGTTTACCCACCCCAACATGGCCGAAGTGAGCCGACAAAGGGCGCTGTTGGAAATGGATGCCACCCGCTTGTTGATTGAAGCCATTACCGGCCGCAGCACCATCATGTTCAGGGCACCTTTTAATGCAGACAGCCGACCCGAAACCATGGAGGAATTGATTCCCGTGGCCCTGAGTCGCACCAAAAATTATTTGACCATTGGTGAAAACATTGATCCCTTGGATTGGCAAGCCGACATTGAAAAAAACTTCAACGCCGACAGCATCGTGAACCGCGTCATCCGCATGAAGGACCAAGGGAACATCATTTTGTTGCACGATGCCGGTGGCGACCGCAGCGCTACGGTCAAAGCCCTGCCGCGCATCATTGAATATTTTCAAAAACAAGGCTATGTGTTTACCACAGTGGCCGACTTGATGGGCAAGACCCGAGACGATGTCATGCCACCTGTTCCCAATTACCAAGGAAACTATTTGTTGCGCTTCAATTATTTTTTGGCCCAAGCAGGTTATTACTTGAGTCACTTTTTTTACAGCACAGTGATTTTGTTCTTGGTCTTGGGTTGCTTGCGCATTGCTTGGGTCTTGGTCATGTCATTGTTGGCCAAGCGCAGACAAAGATTGAATCCTCCTAAAGCATGGGAAACAATACCACCAGTTTCCATCATTGTGCCAGCTTACAACGAAGAAGTGAACGTGGTCAGGTCCCTGCACAATTTGTTGCGTTGTGAATACCCCGCATTTGATTTGGTCTTTGTAGACGATGGCAGCACAGACCAAACCCTGTCCTTGGTACAAGCTGCTTTTGGCCAAGATCCCCGGGTAAAAATCTTGCACAAAACCAATGGGGGAAAAGCTTCTGCCCTCAACTTGGGCATAGCCCACAGCAACGCCGCATACTTGGTTTGCATTGATGCAGACACGCAATTGTTGCCTGATGCGGTGGGGCATTTGATGCAACATTTTACCGATCCCGAAACAGGCGCGGTGGCCGGCAATGTAAAAGTGGGCAACCAAGTAAACCTCTTGACCCTGTGGCAAGGAGTAGAATATGTGAGCAGCCAACAATTGGACCGCCAAGCTTTTGACCAATGGAATGCCATCACCGTGGTACCGGGTGCCATTGGGGCTTTTCGCAAGTCGGTGGTCTTGGAAGCTGGGGGATTTACTTCCGATACCTTGGCCGAGGACTGTGACCTGACGGTTAGGATTTTGCGTTGTGGGTACCGCATCCGCAGCGAGAACAAAGCCATTGCCTATACCGAAGCCCCAGAAAAATTAAACGGTTTCATGAAGCAACGCTTTCGCTGGACTTTTGGGGTCATGCAAACTTTTTGGAAAAACAGAGATGCCCTTTTTAATGTCAACGACAAGGCTTTGGGCTGGTGGGCCTTCCCCGATTTGCTCTTGTTCAAGTACATCATACCCCTCTTTTCTCCCTTGGCCGATGTGTTGATGCTCTTGGGTTTGTTGACCGGCAATGCAGCCGAAATTGGATTTTACTATGGCATTTTCATGTTGGCCGACCTGTTGCTGGCCAGTGTGGCTTTTTACATAGAAGGAGAAAAAGCCTGGAAATTGCTCCTCATCATTCCCCAGCGCATCATTTACCGCTGGTTGCTCTTGGTGGTGGTCTTCCGCACTTTGCGCAAAGCCATTCAAGGAGAATGGCAACATTGGGGCACCCAGAAAAGAACCGGCAATGTGGTGACCGAGGGCTAAAAAGTCTTTTCTTTGCAGCGCTGAAACCACGCACATGAAACTAAAAGACATTGTTGTTCAAAACGAAAAAGAAACCCGCGGCGGGTTTGGAGAAGGCATCCACGAAATTGGGAAAGAAAACCCCCAAGTAGTGGCTTTGACGGCCGACCTGGCTGGGTCTTTAAAGCTGGGTCCTTTCATCAAAGACTTCCCCGACCGTTTTGTACAATGTGGTATTTCAGAAGCCAACATGATGGGGGTAGCTGCTGGTTTAACCATTGGCGGGAAAATTCCTTATACCACCACTTTTGCGAATTTCAGCACTGGTAGGGTATATGACCAAATTCGCCAAAGCATTGCTTATTCGGGCAAGAACGTCAAAATCTGTGCTTCACACGCAGGTTTAACTTTGGGAGAAGACGGTGCCACCCACCAGATTTTAGAAGACATTGGGTTGATGAAAATGTTGCCCGGCATGACCGTGATTGTGCCTTGCGATTTCAACCAAACCAAAGCCGCTACCAAAGCCATCGCCAGTTACGAAGGCCCAGTTTACCTGCGTTTTGGCCGACCCAAATGGCCCAATTTCACCGCTGCAGATGGATCAGATTTTGTGATCGGCAAAGCCCAACAATTGAGTGAGGGCAGCGATGTTTCCATTTTTGCTTGTGGCCACATGGTGTGGAAAGCCATTGAAGCAGGTCGCATGTTGGAAGAGCGTGGCATTGGCGTAGAATTGTTCAATATCCATACCATCAAACCCTTGGATACCGCTGCCATCATTCATTCCCTCAGCAAAACCAAGTGTGCAGTAACGGTTGAAGAGCACAATGTCATTGGTGGCTTGGGCGATGCTGTGGCGCAAACAGCTGCCCGTCACATTCCTGTGCCCATTGAATACATTGGCACCAAGGATACATTTGGTGAAAGTGGTAAACCCACAGAACTCTTGACCAAATACGGATTGGATACCCCCAATATTGTGGCGGCTGTAGAAAAAGTCATGTCCCGCAAATAATCAGGGCGCCAACCTTTCTCTTTTCCACTCCCCATTGGCTTGCAAAGCATAAGCCATGCGATCGTGTAGGCGACTGCTCCTGCCCTGCCAAAATTCCAAATAATCTGGTACCAAGCGGTAACCGCCCCAATGTGCGGGACGGGGAATGAAACTGTCGGGTGGATATTGTTGGTGGAGGGCTGTAAAATTTTCTTCCAATACTTGCCGAGAAGCAATGGCTTGGCTTTGGGGCGAAGCCCATCCAATACTTGCCGAGAAGCAATGGCTTGGCTTTGGGGCGAAGCCCAAGCACCCAAACGGCTTTCGGGCGGGCGGGAAAAGAAATAAGCATCACTTTCGGCCGGGCTGATTTTATCGATGCGGCCTTCTATCCGGACTTGCCTTTCCAATTCTTTCCAAAAAAACAGCAAAGCCGCTCCAGGATTGTTTTCCAAGTCTTGGCCCTTGTTGCTGTGGTAATTGGTAAAAAATACAAATCCCTGGTGGTCATAGTCTTTCAACAAAACAATGCGGGAATGA
>RDYY01000272.1 GCA_004293505.1 Sphingobacteriia bacterium
TTGCCTTCTAATTGGGTCATGGCCCCTGGGAATTCGGCCAAACCTCTAACACGGTTAAACACAGCAAGAACAGGTTGTGTAAAATCCAATTCGCAATCGGTCGTAAAAATTTTAGGAGCATGCTTGGCAAGCCCTGAGAGTATCTGTGGCTTGGCTACTAAGTTCTGTTGCTGCAATCCCATCAAGGTTTTGACCAAGGTATCGGCCCCCAAAATTTTCATGCGATCGTGTACACTGGTGGCAGTTTCGGCGGGGCCAATGTCCATGGTGGCTTGTAAAAGAATATCCCCCGTATCAATGGCATGTTGCAATTTAAAAGTGGTTACGCCGGTTTTCTTTTCGCCATTGATCACAGCCCAATTGATGGGGGCAGCGCCGCGGTAATCCGGTAAAAGTGATCCATGCACATTGATGGTGCCCAAGGGAGGCATGTTCCAAACCGATTCAGGTAACATGCGAAAAGCCACCACTACTTGCAAGTCGGCATTCCAATCAAGCAAGGCATTTTGAAAACCAGGGTCTCGCAGTTTTTCGGGTTGCAGCAAAGCCAAGTTTTTTGACACAGCATATTCTTTTACGGCTGAGGGCTTCAATTGCAAGCCCCGGCCGGCTGGACGATCTGGAGCGGTTACCACACCTACTACTTGAAAACCATTGTCAACCAAAGCGGCCAGTGAAGCCACTGCAAAATCGGGCGTACCCATGAAAACAATCCGCATGTTCTGCTTATTCAAAATCGGTATAGAGTAAATATTTTTTTCGGACTTGTTTAAAACGGTTCAAATCGGCTTGCCAAGCCGCTTTGATGGCGGAGGCTGATTTTCCGGCTTTTAAGTCTTGCATCAAAGTATTGCTGCCAGCCAGCTTATTGAAAAAGTAATCGGTGTCTTTTCCTGACTTGGGCGCCAAAAAGAATTTATCCTTTTCTGGAAACTGCGCATAAGCATTCACCAACCAACTGATGTCAATCCCCCCTGAAAAGGTTTTCACCATTTCACTGGGATCTTTGTAAATGTTCCAACCAAAGCATGCTTGGTCTTTTAATTTGGGGGCTGCTGCGCCAGGCCTTGAAATGGGTGTAAAAGAAACCAAGTTTTTTTGTCCGACATAATCGGGGTGACCAAAAATACAAAAAGGGTGTTCTGTTCCTCGGCCTTCACTCAAGACGGTTCCCTCAAAATAACATGTGCTGGCGTATTGGTAAACACTGGCCATGTCGGGCAAATTGGGAGAGGGGGCAATGGGCAACACATAGCGGCTTTTGTGGGTATAATTGCCGCATTTGATGATTTGAAAATGGAAAGCAGTATCGCGACTGTTTTGGGCCCGTTGGTAATAATCATGTCTTTCATTGGCTTTGGCACTCAACCATTTTTCTCCCGCCAACATCATGGCGTATTCTGCCATGGTCATGCCATACACAACAGGTATGGGTTGCATGCCCACAAAACTGCTGTATTCCCGGTTCAATACGGGACCATCAACATAAAATCCATTGGGGTTGGGGCGGTCTAAAATCATCAAGGGAATGCCTGCCTCAAAAGCGGTTTCCATGAATTCTTGCAGGGAGGAAATGAAGGTATAAAACCGCGTGCCTACATCTTGGATGTCAAACAACAACACGTCCACGTTTTTTAAATCTTCTGCACTGGGTTTGCGCTTTTTACCGTAGAGGGACACTACCGGGATACCGGTTGCAGGATCAATATAGTTGTCAATTTTTTCACCGGCATCGGCCTGGCCCCTGAAACCGTGCTCTGGTCCAAAAGCAATGGTTACCTGAATCCCCCTTTTGACCAAACTGTCTACCAAATGGGTTTTTCCAATGGTAGCCGTATGGTTGGCAAAAACACCTACTCTTTTGCCTTTCAACAAAGGCAGGTAAACTTCTGTGCGGTGGGCAGCAGGGAGGATGGGGACCTGGGCCAAAGCCACCAAGCCCATGCAGACAAAGCCCAGTAAAACCAAGCATTTTTTCATGCGAGATAATTTGGTGCGAAAGTTAACGCATTTTAACAGCCTGCCCCATCTAAATGCTTAATTTCGCCGCGCCTCCGTGGGTTACGGAGGGGTAAAAACACAACATGCAGCAGGCAAAAAAAGGCGACAAAGTAAAAGTCCATTACCACGGTAAACTCACCAATGGCAACACGTTTGATTCATCAGAAGGCCGTGAACCCTTGGCTTTTCAAATTGGCGGTGGCATGGTCATTGCTGGTTTTGATGATGGTGTTACAGGCATGGTGATTGGCGAAAAAAAGACCATCGAAATTCCTGCTGACCAAGCTTATGGTCCCAAACAAGAAGAAATGATCATGGAGTTTCCCCGTGACCGGTTTCCTGCTGACATGGTTCCTGAAGTGGGCATGCAACTGAACATGAGCAATGGTTCTGGCCAAAACTTCCCTGTTGTGATTGT
>RDYY01000273.1 GCA_004293505.1 Sphingobacteriia bacterium
GGTCAGGAATATATTGGGCGATGCGGTTCACTTTTTCTTCGCGCAATTTCACCATGTGTTGGTGGTTGTCGGGGTCGTAGCTGATGTTGCCCGTGATGTCTTGTTTTTCCAAGCCCCCAATGCGGTGTTCCAATCCCGGTGTACCCGGCAGGGCCCAAGGACGGGCCAGTTTTTCATTGCGCTGATAAGGCATGAATTTTTCTTCGCCTTCGGCTAAACTGGTCTTGAATTGCACCGCAATGGCGGGCAGGTCGGCCGACTGGGGAAAGCGCCATGGTTCGGCCCCATTGGCAATATAACCATCACTCAACAAAATCACAGGGGTCATGTGCTGAATGGCCAATTGAACGGCTTCAAAAGCCGCGTCAAAACAATCGCTGGGGGTGGCAGCCGCAATCACTGGCATGGGACACTCACCGTTGCGGCCATAATAGGCTTGCAACAAATCGCTTTGTTCGGTTTTGGTGGGCAAACCTGTAGAAGGTCCTCCCCTTTGAATATTGATGATGACCAAGGGAATTTCCAACATCACGGCCAAGCCCATGGCTTCTGTTTTCAAAGCCATGCCGGGGCCCGAGGTGGTGGTGACCCCTATCGACCCGCCATAACTGGCGCCAATGGCAGCTGTAATGCCCGCAATTTCATCTTCGGCCTGAAAAGTCCTGACCCCAAAATGTTTCAGCCGAGACAATTCGTGCAAAATATCAGAAGCTGGCGTAATGGGATAAGTACCCAAGAAAATGGGCAAGCCCGATTTTTCCGATGCCGCCACCAATCCCATGGACAGGGCTTGGTTGCCCATGATGCTGCGGTAAGTGCCCGCAGGCATTTTGGCTTTCTCTACGGTGTAGCGGGCACTAAAGGTTTCGGTGGTATCCCCATAATTGTAACCGGCTTGCAAGACTTTGACATTGCTGTCAAAAATGGCCGGCTTTTTGCCAAACTTGTCTTTTAAAAACGCAATGGTATTGTCCAAATCGCGGTTGTACATCCAATACACAAAGCCCAACACAAACATGTTCTTGGCCCGGTCGCGTTCCTTGGTGCCCAAATCAGGAATGTCTTTCAGGGCTTCGCGGGTTAATTTGGTCACGTCAATTTTGATCAGCTCATACCCTTCCAAACTGCCGTCCTCCAAAGGATTGACGCCTTCGGGATAATTGGCCAAGCGCAGGTTTTTGGCATCAAAACCATCGGTATTCACAATGATTTTGCCTCCCTTTTTCAGGGACTTCAAATTGACTTTTAGTGCCGCCGCATTCATGGCCACCAACACATCGGCAATGTCCCCGGGGGTAAAGACGCGGTCAGAAGAAAAATGCAACTGAAACCCACTCACCCCTGGCAGGGTGCCGATGGGGGCGCGGATCTCGGCGGGGAAATCGGGGAAAGTGGCCAGGTCAATGCCCAGCAAAGCGGTATTATTGGTGAATTGTTGACCGGTGAGCTGCATGCCGTCGCCACTGTCGCCGGCAAATTTGATCACCACGTCTTGCAATGTGGTTGCTGAAGGGTTCATGCGCAAAAATTGGCCCCAAAGTTAAGGCTTGTGGGAATGCCATTTTTGCAGAAAGGGGAATTGTTAAAAAGCCCATTTAGGCAGAACCCCGCACTGGCATAGAACTTGTTCCCTTAGATTTGTACCAGAAAAGAAAAACCATGGCACTATTTAAATCAGGTAACCCCACATTGGGCGAGAAATTTTTTGACAAGGGATTGTCCCTCCAGCAAAGCAATGCAGGCACCATGTCGGTGCGGGGCACACTCAACAAATTTGGTTTCATGCTCCTTCTTTTATTGGCAGGAGCCGTATATACATGGCAATTGGTGGATGCGGGCAAGGCCAACACCGTTCAAACCCTGATGATGGTGGGCGTATTTGGGGGGTTGATCATGGCCATTGCCATGATGTTCAAACCCACTTGGGCCCCTTATTTGGCCCCAGCTTACGCCATTTTAGAGGGCTTGTTCTTGGGCGGCATTTCGGCAGTCATGAACGCCGCATTTGCCGAAAAATATCCTGGACTGGTCATGCAAGCTGTGGGGCTCACTTTTGGCGTAGCCATTGCCATGTTCTTGCTGTACAGCTTCCGCATCATCAACGTCACCCAAAGACTGCGTTCCATCATCATGATGGCTACGTTGGGCATTGCCATTTTCTATCTCATTACTTTGGTTTTGGGTTGGTTCAATGTAAATGTCAGTTTCATGCACGATGCTTCTCCTTTGAGCATTGGCATCAGCTTGTTTGTGGTGGCCATTGCCGCCCTCAACCTCTTGTTGGATTTTGACATGATTGAACAAGGCGCCCAAGCCGGTGCGCCCAAATTCATGGAGTGGTATGGCGCTTTTGGCCTCATGGTGACCATTGTGTGGCTCTACATTGAAATGTTGAAACTCTTGAGC
>RDYY01000017.1 GCA_004293505.1 Sphingobacteriia bacterium
CCATTTAAACTGCAATAAATCTTCTGGCATCTGATCAGGTATAGTAAAGACATGCAAATTACAACATTGCGTTATGGTATAGTTTCACTTCAAGTGTTTGGCGCTGCGATGGGAAAGATTTAACTTTCCTCCTACAACTACCTGCCATGAAACAGCATTTCAAAGCCCTTGTCCTGGGATGGGCATGCATGGGCACAGCCGCTTTGCCCTTGGCCCTATCGGCCCAAAACAGTTCAGATCCTGTTATCCAAGCCATTGTACAAGAAGCCACCCTAAAATGTTGCAAGCCAGTGATTGGGCCATTGCCCAATACCAGCAATATGGCATTGCCGCTCGTCGTGAAAACTATGGCGTATGGCGGGGATGGGACCGAGGGGTTAGCCACATCGACATGGTGAGCCCTTGGGTAAAATCTTTAGAAGCCACCCAATTGGCTTTTTCGCCGGCCACCAAAAAACCAGTGAAAGCTGCTACCATTGTGTTGCCTGACCTGGCCGACTCCTTGGCCTTTCAAGCTTGGTTGCCCAATGTAAAAGGAAAATTTGTGTTGGTCTCCATGCCCCAACCCACGGGAAGACCCGATTACAATTGGCAAGAATTTGCCACGCCAGCCTCATTTGACAAAATGAAAAAAGAACGCAGCGCCCAAACCGATGCTTGGCGCAAACGCATTTCAAAAACAGGATATAACGCACGCCAATTGGCTGCTGTTTTGGAAAAAGCAGGGGCTGCAGGCATTGTCGGTTCCAATTGGTCCAACGGCTTTGGCGTCAATAAAATTTTTGACGCGTCTACCAAAAAAATTCCCACCATTGATGTGGCGCTGGAAGATTACGCTTTATTGTTTCGTTTAACTGAATCTGGAAAAGCACCCGAGATCAGTGTTTTTGTGCAGTCCAAAGAATTGGGGGAAGTGCCCACGTTTAATACGGTGGCAGAAATCAAAGGCAGCAGCAAGGCCAACGAATACGTGATGTTGTCTGCGCATTTTGATTCCTGGGATGGGGCCACAGGTGCTACCGACAACGGCACGGGCACCATGGTCATGATGGAAGCCATGCGCATTTTGAAAGCGGTGTATCCCAATCCCAAGCGCACCATTTTGGTGGGCCACTGGGGCAGTGAAGAGCAAGGCCTGAATGGCTCTCGTGCATTTGTGGAAGACCACCCAGAAATAGTCAACAACTTGCAAGCCTTGTTCAACCAAGACAATGGCACAGGTCGGGTGGTGAACATTGGGGGATCGGGTTTTGCCAAGGCCAAAGATTATTTGGGCCGATGGTTGGCAGCCGTACCTAGTGCTTACAAAGACTCCATCAAAACCAGTTTCCCTGGAACGCCCGGCGGTGGTGGATCGGACCACGCTTCTTTTGTGGCGGTAGGCGCGCCTGCTTTTTCTTTGGGTGCCCTCAACTGGTCCTATTTCAATTACACCTGGCACACCAACCGGGATACTTACGACAAAATTGTGTTTGATGATTTGCGCAACAACGCCATCCTCACGGCCATCTTGGTTTACATGGCTTGCGAAGACCCCGAGCGCAGTTCCAATGAAAAAGCTGATTTTCCCCCCAATCCCCGCACCGGCGAGAAATGGCCTGCACCCGTTAAATCCAAGCGCAGGGGCGGTTTAGACAACTAAACTGGCCAAGATTTTTTCGGCAGCCAAGGCCCACTTCAAGTCCAGTTCGGTAATGCCTTGGGCATCGTGGGTTTGCAATTGAATGCTGATGCGGTTGTAAACCCCCGACCAATTGGCGTGGTGGTTCAGGGATTCAGACACCAAAGCGGTTTGTACCCAAAAGCCTACGGCTTGTTGAAAATTCTTGAAAACAAAGTGCTTGGTCAAAAAACCATCTTGGTACTGCCAATCTTTTAAACGGGAATCGGTCAGTCTAGAAGCTATCTCGGCCGGGGATAAAACGCTATGTGTCATGTTCAAAGGGCGGCTTTCATTTTTGTCCAAGCCTGTGTAGACAACACCGGAACCGACTGAATGGTTGCTGTGCCACGCAAGGCCTTGATCTCTGCTGCCCTTTCTTTTCCGGCAGGATGGGTGTTCAACCAACTGGTATAGGCTTCCAGATCGGCATTGTCCTCGCTCATCCGCAACAAGAAATCTGCCATGGCCATGGGATCCATTTTGGCCTTGGTGACATAAGCCACAGCTTGGGCATCTGCCGCTGCTTCTAATTGGCGACTAAAAGCCGCAGAACCCAGGTACTGGACGGCTTCTCGGGCCAATTCCCCGCCCCCAGTGGTGATAGCGGTCAAGGTGCTGACCCCTATTTCTTTGACCAAGGTTTTCATGACATGGTCTAATGTTACGTGGGCCATTTCATGTGCCAGCACACCCGCCAATTCCGCTTCGCTCTTGACATTTTTCAACAGTCCCGTGTGCACCACCAAATGCCCACCCGGCAGGGCAAAAGCATTCACTTCTTTCTGGCGAATCAAGTGAAGGTGAAAATGGGTGCTGTCCAAACCATTGCTGCGCACCAAGTGCTGCAACATTTGCTGTACGGGTTGCACCAGTACACTGTCTTTTTCTTCTCGCTCGGTTTCGCGAACAATGTCCCAAAACACGCGCCCCAGTTTTTCGTCAGAGGCCTTTTTTATTTTTTCTACTTTGAACAGGCCCATCCAATCCACCATAGAGAGGCCCCAAAACACGCCCATGAACAATGCCACCATGAGCAAACCTTGTAAGACGATCTTTTTCATTGGGTCATGAAGTTGTGTGAAGCACGGGGTTGGCACAAACGATCGGTGAGGGCCGCATAAAACCACCAACGAATGTTTTTGCCCTTGCGGGTTTCTACCGTGGTGTAAATGGTGGTGATCAACTCGCTGAGGTTAAAGAGAATGGCGGTAAACAAATAAGCCAAATAAGCATTGCTCAATGATTCATCGCCAAACAAAATGGACATGGTCCACCAAAAACCATAACTGTTCACAAAGAACAAACTCAATTGCAAAAGCAAAGCCTGGGTGCAATGCCAGCGCACATAAAAACTGCTGCGCCGATAGCCCAGCCAAAACACTACTGTAGCAATGAGGTTAACAATGGGCAGGGGCAGTCCTACTATGAACATGATGAGGCTCATCAAATAGGCATTGGAAGCTTTTTCTTTTTCGTGCTCTTCGGGACGGTAAGTGGACAGTGGGTGCATGGTAATGTTTAAAGGCCTTTCCAAATGTTCCAAATCCAATTCAAGCCCATCAAAAGGGCCAAAGGAATGGCCCATTTGGGTTTTTGAATGTGTTGCAAAACTTGTACATACCATTCATAGAGGCTTTGTTGGCGGGTTAGGCCATCTACCATCAACCAAAGGGGCAAGACCACTAGGCCCAGGGCTGCCCACCATCCCAAAGGATTGATGGCCAGGGCTGTCAACCATTCACCGTGCAGCAAAGCTTCCAAAGAACGCGTGGTACCACAAGCGGGACAAGGCAGGCCAGTGGTATTTTTCAAAACACAAATGTTCAGGCTGTGGTGGGGATCCAAGTTCCAATACAACCAACCCCAACCCACCAAAACAAACAAGATCAAGCCCCAATAAAACAGGGCAGACTTTTGGCTTCTCCAGACCGATTGTAACAAAGCGTACATGGGCCAATCAATATAGCAACTGCTGCAGTTTTACAATGTTGCTGTCGCGGGTTGCATCCATGATCAAGAAAAGATCAATGATGGCCCAAATGCCAAATCCGCCACAGGTCAATAGTTTGCCAATCCCCAAGCCCGTGTCACCAATGATGAAACGGTCAATGCCCAAAGCGCCCCCCAAAAGGGAAACAATCAAAATGGTGGTGGGGTCTTTCAATTGCAAGGTTTGGAACAAGACCCATTTGCTGTCGTCAATTTCCAACAACCTTTCGCGAATTTGTGCAATGTGAAAGGAATGGAAATACTTGGCATTGGTCATGATGAACATGTCAACCTTTTGTGGGTCCATGGGTGCTGTGTTTTAATTGAAGGATTAAGATAAGGAACAAAAAAAAGTCCGCCAAAGCGGACTGTGATAATCGGTAAAAAAAACCTTAGTAGCGTTTCTTGAAACCACCCCCATTGTTGTTGGGTCGGTTGTTGCCGCTCCGGTTGTCGCGGCCTTCCATGCGGTTGCCGTTTCCATTGCCGGTTGGTCGATTGCTGCTTTGGCGGTTGCCATTGCCCCAATTGCCATTGGGCCTGTTGCCCCCTTGTCGGTTGCCAAACTGTTGGCGGCGGTTCTTGCCCCTGGCAGGGTAGTCGTCGGTTTCAATTTGGTTGCGGTGCTTGATGAAGGGGGTATTGCTGAATTCCAAACCGCCACCTGTGATGCTGTCCAACTCGGCGCGGATGGAATCGTCGTGTACCAGTTCTTTGTGCCAATTGCTGTAAGACAATTTCATGTAATAAGCAATGGCATGGGCAAAGCCCGCTTTTTTGTCGGGGTCTTCTTGTTGCAAAGCCTTGTCAATCACCAATTCTAAGTTTTTGCCCAAGTGCGCGTATTTGGGGTGACGCTTGGGGTAGGGCAAGGGTTCGGGCTTGCGCTTGTAAGTCTCTTTGTCCGGTATGGGATAAGGGCTGTCAACGTCCAGTTTAAAATCGCTGATCACAAACAAGTGATCCCACAATTTGTGTTTGTAGTCTTCTACGGTCTTTAATTGTGGGTTCAAGAAGCCCATCAGTTCAATGATAGACTCGGCTTGTTTCTGTCTTTTTTCGCGGTCTTCAACGCCCAGCAGGTAATCAACCATGCTTTGTACGTGACGGCCATATTCTTTCATCCCCAATTGGATTCGGCCGGTATTGTATTCCATGTAAAATGCCTTAGTGAAAAAGCAAATATAGGATTATCTTCGCCGCATGGAGAAATTGCTGCAAGAACTGGCCCATTACCGGGCTGAAATCCAAGCCACTCAAGCACCAGACGCTGCAGCGTTGGAGGCGTTTCGGATCCGTTGGTTGGGCACCAAGGGCCTGGTCAAAGCCATCATGGGCGAGATGAAAAACGTTCCAGCCGAAGAGCGCAAAGCTTTTGGACAGACCCTCAACGAGTTCAAGCAAATGGCCGAGCAGCATTTTGAAACGCTGAAAACCGCTTTGGGCGAGACAGCCCCACCGCCAGCAGCCCGCAGCGCCAAATCCGCTACTGCATTGGATTATACCTTACCCGGGGATCCTTTGACCGTGGGCAGTCGCCACCCCCTTAACTTGGTGCGCGACCAAATGATCAGCATTTTTAAACGCTTGGGTTTTGTGGTAGCAGAAGGCCCCGAGATTGAAGACGATTGGCACAATTTTGGCGCCATGAACTTGCCAGAAGACCACCCTGCCCGCGACATGCAGGACACTTTCTATTTGCGGCCAACAGCTGCTCCAACCGATGCCCAACAAAAATGGCTCTTGCGCACCCATACCAGTTCGGTGCAAGCCAGGGTGATGGAAAACCAAAAGCCCCCCATTCGGGTCATTTGTCCCGGTCGCGTTTACCGCAACGAAACCGTGAGCGCCCGCGCCCATTGCTTTTTTCACCAAGTAGAAGGCCTTTACATAGCTGAAAATGTCAGCTTTGCCGACCTGAAACAAACCTTGTATTTTTTTGTGCAAGAGATGTTTGGCAACGATGTGAAAGTGCGGTTCAGGCCCTCTTATTTTCCCTTTACCGAACCCAGTGCCGAAATGGACATCTCTTGTTTGATTTGCAAAGGCAAGGGTTGTAATATTTGTAAGCACAGTGGATGGGTAGAAATATTGGGATCGGGCATGGTTCACCCCAAGGTTTTGG
The DNA here is from genome assembly GCA_004293505.1 of Sphingobacteriia bacterium. Lineage (GTDB taxonomy): Bacteria > Bacteroidota > Bacteroidia > Chitinophagales > Chitinophagaceae > Sediminibacterium. The sequence goes on from RDYY01000017.1 coordinate 5,778, forward strand.
AAAATTTTGGCATTGATCCAGAACGCTATACAGGCTTTGCTTTTGGCATGGGCGTGGAACGCATCACCCAACTGAAATACCAAGTGAATGACCTTCGCTTGTATTCCCAAAATGACATCCGTTTCTTGAAACAGTTTACAGGTGTGATTTGATTTGCTACAAAAGATAGCACAAAACAACATCGGTAGGGGTATTCCAATACCTTGGGCACCTAAACCCCTCCGATGCTGGCCATTTTGCTGTTCTTTTCACTCCATTGGTTTTCTTCTTTGTTTTTTCATTCTTTCTTTTTACACCGGTATTGCTCTCACCAGATGTATACCTGTTCTAAAAATTGGGAAAGATTTTTTTACCTCAGCACCTGGGTAGCGCAGGGCTCTTCTTATTTGATTCCCCGCGCTTATGGCGTCATGCACCGCATGCACCACGTGTACAGCGATACAGAGAAAGACCCCCATTCCCCCCATTTTTTTACGGACATCTACCAAATGATGCGCCACACGGTGGTGATTTTTAGGGGATTTGTGACCGGCAAAAATTTACCCGAAGCCCAGTTCACCGCCGACTATTTGCCCCAATGGGATCGCTTGGATCGCCTTGCCCACGCTTGGTATACCCGCTTGGTTTTTATTTTTATTTACATAGGTTTTTACCTTGTTTTTGCGCCCAATTTTTATTGGTTTCTGCTATTGCCCATTCATTTCTTGATGGGCCCCATTCAAGGTGCCATCGTGAATTGGTGTGGCCACAAATATGGGTACCAGAATTACCAAAATGGAGACCATTCTCGCAACAGCTCTCCTTGGGGTGTTCTGTTGATGGGTGAGCTGTTTCAAAACAACCACCACCATGCCAAGACCGATGCCAATTTTGCCCGGCGCTGGTTTGAATTTGACTTGACATTTCTGGTCATGCGGGGTTTGCACCATGCCAAAGTGATCCAATTGGTCAATAGGGTTTAAATTAGCCCCATGACCGTTCATGCCACCCGGGGAATTGTGTTGCGCAGCCTGCCCTATGGGGACACCAGTTTGGTGTGTTCTATTTATACAGAACTATTTGGCAAGCAGAGTTATTTGGTCAAGGGGGTGCGCGCGGCCACCAAAAAATCTGTGGGCAAAGCCGGCTATTTTCAACCCGGTGCCATTTTAGATTTAGAAGTCTACCACAACAGTTTCAAGGATTTGCAATTTTTGAAATCATTTTATTGGGGGCACGTGTACCAATCTGTTTTTTTTGACGTGGTCAAAAATGCCGTGGCCACTTATGTGGTAGAAGTCATGCAGTTGGTCTTGAAAGAACCCGAAGCCAATCCCGAATTGTTTTATTTGATTGAAGACAGTTTAAAACAACTGGACAAAGGCAGCCCCGGTTTTACTGCCAATCTGCCCCTGTATTTTACTTTGCACCTAGCAGCCGAATTGGGTTTCATGGTACAAGGCGAATTCAGTGCACAAACCCCCATTTTGGATTTGCAAGAAGGCCAGTTTGTTGCCCAATATCCTAGTCATCCTCACCATTTGGATGGCGACAGGGCCCGCATCAGTTCTGAACTGGGTCAGCTTCCTTATTACGAGGCTTTGGAAGGATTTTCCCTCAACCAACAAATCCGCCGACAGCTCTTGGACGCCTACTTGCTTTTTTTACAATTACACATCCCTGGTTTTGGAACCCTGAAATCATATGGGGTCTTGAAAGAAGTCTTGGGGTAATCGAAAAAAATTTACCTTTATGGGGTGAAAAAATGCTTGTTAGTATTGGTCCTATTGGCTTTTGCCCTTTCAAATCTTGGGGCAACGGTACATGAGCATTATTGCATGGGTAAAAGAATTGAAAGCAGTTTTGCACATCTTGATGAAAAAGCATGTGTCAACTGTGGCATGGAAAAATCTGACAATGGTTGTTGCAAGGATCAGCATAAAAAAATTATATCTCCTTTAAAAGTTGGTGTTCATTCACCGGCGAAGCAACTGTGTGAACCAATAATATTCTTCGATTGTTTTGAATTGCCAAAATATTTGGCTGGTTTTAATCGGGAAAGAAGTCCCGAACAGCTGGACAAAGAACAAATCCCTGGACCTAAGATTCCACGGTATTTGATGTTATGTGTTTTTAGGATTTAAGAGAGCTGTTTGTAGCTTTTTTTGATCATTTAAAATTTAAACACATGAAAAATATTTCTATCCTTTTGGTTTCTTTTTTATTCTCTCATGCACAGTTAAGTGCGCAGTCGCCTGTTTTGGAGGAGGTGTATCAAATTTATTTTAACTTAAAAGATGCTCTGGTGCAAACAGATCCAAAAGCTGCTTCTGCTGTGGCCAAACAAATGGCTCTACAGATTCCAACAGTACAGGCCAGACTTTCTAGTAAAGAGACAAAAGTTGGGTGGGAAAAACTTGCCAATTCAATACTAGAAGATGCTGAACACATTGCCGAGTCAAATGATATTTCGCATCAGAGGGACCATTTTATTTCCTTGTCTCAGACTGTGTACGCTGCCATGAAAATCAGCAAACCAGTAGCACCTGTTTACTATCAATTTTGCCCCATGGCCAACAACGGAAAAGGAGCGAATTGGGTGAGCAAAGAAAAAAACATCAAGAACCCTTACTATGGTAAAATGATGCTGACCTGCGGGAAAGTTGCAGAGACTCTAGAATAATATTCACATAAAAATTTTAGACATGTTTTTGGAAAAATCATTTTTCCGAAGATTGTTGCTTTGTGCAACAGTCTTCGGAAATGTTTGTGTTGGCTTTGCACAGCAAACGGTTCGGTATGACTTGATCATACACGATACCATTGTTAAATTTGGTGGAAAGCCCAAAAATGCGATAGCAGTAAATGGTCAAATCCCCATGCCCACACTGGTTTTTACCCAAGGGGATACTGCAGAAATTACAGTCCACAATAATTTAAAAGAATCAAGTTCATTGCATTGGCATGGGCTTATCTTACCCAACAAAGAGGATGGGGTACCTTATTTAACACAAATGCCCATTCCTTCAGGAGGAACGCACGTGTATAAATTTCCCATAATCCAACATGGAACTCATTGGTACCATAGCCACAGTGGATTACAAGAGCAAATTGGCATGTACGGTAGTTTTATCATGCTAAAAAAACAAGACAGTGCTTATTTCAGAAAGGGAATCGATGATTTGCCCAGTTTACCTGTTATTCTTAGCGAGTGGACAAATCTTGATCCCAATAATGTTCATCGCATGTTGCACAATGCCAATGACTGGTTTGCCATTCAAAAAAATGCTGTACAGAGTTATGGAGAAGCGATACAACAAGGCTACGCAAAGACAAAATTAAAAAATGAATGGAAGCGCATGCTCGCCATGGATGTTTCTGATGTTTATTATGATAAAATTTTAGTCAATGGCAAAGAGTCTTTACAATGGCGCAATGTGGGAAATAAAGATTTAATGCCTGGAGACAAAGTCAGATTAAGGGTTTCAAATGCTGGTGCTTCCTCTTATTTCTGGTTGCAGTATGGGGGAGGCAAAATTACTGTTGTGGCAAGTGATGGAAATGATGTAGAGCCAATAGAAGTAGATCGGCTTATTATTGGTGTATCAGAAACCTACGATTTGGTAGTGACTTTACCCAAAACCGATAGTGCATTTGCCTTGATGGCAACAACAGAAGATAGAACCAATCGGGTTTTGCTTCATTTGGGTCAAGGTAAGCCAGTGATTCCTGCCAACATGCCTCGTTTGCATTATTTTGAAGGAATGAAGATGATGAATAGCATGATGAAAATGAATGGAGATTTAGACGACATGGGCATGCAAATGAGTTTAAATCAAATGGACATGAATGTGGTGATGTATCCAGAAATAACTGGGTTAACCCATAAAAGTGTAAAGGCAGAGAACAACAATAAATACAATGCTAATGCATTGTCAGAGACCGTCACTTTAAACTATTCCATGTTGCGATCGCCGACATCTACAGTTTTGCCTGTAGGACCTGAACGAGTCCTGAAATTTGAATTAACAGGAAACATGAATAGGTATGTATGGAGCATGGACAACAAAGTGATTTCTGAAGCTGATCGCATCTTGATCAAGAAAGGAGAAAACTTAAAATTAATCCTCTACAATGGTTCTATGATGAGGCACCCCATGCATTTACATGGTCATGATTTCAGGGTTTTGAATGGCCAAGGAAACCAGGCTCCTATGAAAAATACCATTGATATCATGCCCATGGAAACAGATACATTAGAATTCCATGCTGACATGACTGGTGATTGGTTTTTTCACTGTCACATTCTGTATCACATGATGAGTGGAATGGGCCGTGTGTTTACATATTCTGAAAGTCCAATAAACCCATATTTATCCAATCCCAAATTTGCTGCACGCAAATTAGCTGCAGAAGACAAGAAGTTTCATTTGATGTTGGAAAATGATTTTGCTACCAATGGCAATGATGGCGAGTTAATGATGCAGAATACTCGTTGGAGTATGGGTACAGAATGGCGTTTGGGCTACAATAGCCAACATGGATATGAAACAGAAACACACATAGGACGATATTTTGGTAAGATGCAATGGATCATGCCCTTTATAGGATTTGATTGGCGCTATAGAAAATTTGGAATGGATGAACATCCTGCTAATTTATTTGGTCAAAACAATACTAAAGATAATCGATCTGTTTTGAGCCTAGGTATCAATTATACTTTGCCCATGTTGATTCGTTTCCAAATGGAAATCTTTACTGATGGTATTTTTAGGCTACAATTGATGCGGGAGGACATTCCCCTATCACGAAAAACAAGGGCATCTTTTATGGTAAATTCTGATAAAGAATACATGTTTGGCATTCAATATCTTTTGTCCAGAACATTCGCCATTCGAACACATTATGACAGTGATATGGGCTTTGGTTTGGGAATAGGGCTTCGGTATTAAATGTCTTTAAGAATAGCTAGAAAATAAAAGCAGAAAGGTTTTACAAAATCCTGCACACTTTGTCTTGGTGTATGCAGACCAGCCCTGGTCTTTTTCCTTTTGCAAAACTGCCCAATTGGTCATCCATTTGCAAGGCTTTGGCCCCATTGATGGTGGCCCATTGCAAGGTTTCTGCCAAGGGCAGGTGCGGAAAAGCGTTGCGCAAAGTTTGGATCTCGGCCCAAATGCTCAGCTGGTGGTTGCTGGCCAAGCTATCGGTCCCCAACACCAAGTTCACGCCTTGTTCGCGGAACAATTCAACCGGCGGTAAAGTATTTTCTATGTATTGGTTGGCAGTGGGACAGAGACAGAAAAAATCCTGTTCGGTTGGTGCCAAGTCATGCAAGTCTTGGGCCGTGGTAAAACTGTTGTGCACCCAAATCCTGTGTTGGGCCTTTTGCATCAAAGGTGCCATGGCGGCAGCACTGCGGGTACCGGTGGGTTCAAAATGCCCATGGTCAATGCCCAATTTTTGGTACATCTCTACCAATCCGCCTCTGCCATTTTCAAACAGTTCGTTTTCAGCTGCTGTTTCCTGGTGGTGAAGGGTAATGGTTTTACCCGGAAAATGAGGTTGCAGCATTTGCCACAATGCGGGCGAGACCGAATAGGGGGCATGGGGGTTGAGGGAGGACAAGGCACCGGGCATCAACGCAAGGGTTTGGGCTTCCACCGCTTGGGCAGCAGCAAATCGCGGCGCTGCCAAAACAGGGTTCCACCCACTGGTCTCTATAAAATGATGCCAAGCCATTTCAGGGTGATGGGCCTTGACTTGGGCGCTCAAAGCCAGGTTGGCAATATCGCCTACCGCCACAATGCCTGCTGCTTGCATGGCTGCCACCGCCGCTTCCATGGCCGCCAGCATGGTTTCTTCGGGTGCGCCCCGCTTGGCCAAAATTCCCAGGATAAAAGCAGGCAAGCCCTGTCCTGGTGCAATGGCATTTTTTAAATGACTCAACTCCAAATGGCAATGCACATTCACAAAGCCGGGACAAAGCAGGCCCTCCAAGTGCTGAACCCCAGGCCCCGCATCGGCCCCATGGACCAAGTCAACAATGGTTCCTGCTTCATCGGTCACCAAAACCGTCTGGCTGGGCCAAAACTGGTGGCCGTCAAATAATTGTGTGGGGAGCCATTTTTTCAAGGCATAAAGGTCGCAGAATTGACAAATGGCCCCCAAGAAGATTTTTTAATTACTATTTTTTAATTGAAAATCAATTAGTTATGAAAGTGCTTGTAAAAAAACAGGTCATTTTCCTTGGTTGAACCCTTGTAGACACCGACCTTTGCCCTCCCAAAAAAGGGATATTCTGCCGGTGGGATAGCGCCGGTATCATTAAAACAAAAGACCATGAGTAAACTCCATTTCACCACCAAGCATGCAAATGCGGCTACCGTACAGCACAACTGGTATGTTGTGGACGGTACTAATCAAACCGTCGGACGCATTGCCTCCAAAATTGCCGC
>RDYY01000462.1 GCA_004293505.1 Sphingobacteriia bacterium
GTCGCTTTTGGGGCCACGCTCAACCAACAGTTGTCGGAACAAAATGTGTATTACAAGGACCTCATGGTAGGGAATATTTTGGCCCCCTTGGAGATCAAATTACTTCAACCCCAAGCTTTCATTCAATACATGAAATCCATTGGAAAATTGGGCGGACAAAACAAAGTCCCCCGCTTGAGCAATGACCGCAGTTTGGCCGATGCCCTTGAAAATTATTTGCAACAACCTTAACCACAAATCGTAATTTGTCCGGATGAAAAACCCAGGCACTCGGATCTACCGGTTCCATTGGCACCCAAGCTTTGGACGTGATCAAAGCCAATCCTGAATTGTTCACTGTAGAAATCCTTACGGCACAAACCAATGACGAATTGTTGGTACAGCAAGCTTTGCGCTTTGAACCCAATGTTGTGGTGATTGGAGATGAAAAAAAATACCAGACCGTTAAAACAGCTTTGGCCGGAACATCGGTGAAAGTATTTGCAGGTGAAAAAGCTTTGGCCGAGGCCGCTTCCATGGATTGTTATGACATGATGTTGGCAGCCATTGTAGGATATGCGGGTCTTCGCCCTACCCTGAATGCCATTGATTCGCCCTACCCTGAATGCCATTGACTTGGGCAAGCCCATTGCCTTGGCCAACAAGGAGACTTTGGTGGTGGCAGGGGACTTGGTCATGGCCAAAGCCGCCGCAAAAAAGGTGCCCATCATTCCTGTTGACAGTGAGCATTCTGCCATTTTTCAATGCTTGGTAGGAGAGACCCAAAACAAGGTTGAAAAAATCATATTNNGGACCCTTTTTGGGCAAGAAACCCAATTTTTTGGTAAACGTCAAGCGTGACCATGCTTTGCAGCATCCCAATTGGAGCATGGGGGCCAAAATCACCATTGACTCCGCCACCTTGATGAACAAAGGCTTGGAAATGATTGAGGCCAAATGGCTTTTTGGCTTGGATGCCCACCAAATCAATGTGGTCATTCATCCCCAAAGCATCATTCACAGCATGGTGCAATTTGAAGATGGTAGCATCAAGGCCCAAATGGGATTGCCCGACATGAAACTGCCCATTCAATATGCCATGGCTTATCCCATGCGAATCGAAAACAACTTTCCCCGTTATGATTTTCGCAAGCCCAATACTTTGACATTTGAAGAGCCCGACCTCAAGACCTTCCGCAACTTGGCCTTGGCAACCGATGCATTGTACAAAGGCGGCAATACGGCTTGTGTCTTGAATGCCGCCAATGAAATTGCCGTCTTTGCTTTTTTGCGCAACAGGATAGGATTTTTAGACATTACAGCAGTGGTGGAACAAACCATGAATAAAATTGCTTTCATTGAGCAACCCACCCTGCAAGAGTATTTTGACAGCGACGGAGAGGCCCGTAATTTCGCGGCCTCGTTGATGCACATTTAATGAACACAAACATGATGAGTTTACTTGCGATTGATTGGATGAGTGTAGCGGTGAAAG
>RDYY01000274.1 GCA_004293505.1 Sphingobacteriia bacterium
AGCATTCGGGTGGCAGGCGCTATACTATCGCAACAAGCCCGCAGCCCAATCCACAGCATAATTGGCTTTGAGGTATTTCACCCGCAGGTTGATGAGTTTTTCAGCCGTCTCAATGACTTTGTTTTCGCGGGTATTGACCAAGAACAAAGAGCTCTCACCATTTTGGAAACGAAGGTTTTCGGCTTTCAACAAAGAGGAAAATCCAGTAAAAGCTTGTTGGGTCAATCTGATTTGTTTTTGCAAGAGCGCTGTTTCGGTGTAATAGTTCCGCACTTTGTTTTGGGTTTCCCAGCGCTTGGCATTCAATTGGTAGTTTGTCTCTTGAATTTTGAGTTTGGCTTTTTGGTAGTCCCCTCGACCTTCGCGTATAAAGAGGGGGAACTTGACATCAATGCCCCACAAATAATTGTTTTGAAACAAAGCCCCACCAAAATCCTTGAATACATTGTAACCTTGGTTCAACAAATTGGCTTTGAGGTTGACCACGGGCAACATGCTTTGGAACTTCAAACGTTTCTCCGCTTCTAAAGCATCCAGTTTGTAATCATAACTGCGCAAGGTGGGGTTTTCCAACATGGCTTGCTCCATGACATCGTTCAAAGGCCGAACAGGTTGGTAAAGGGCAAACTGCGTGGTATCGGGCAAGGTTTTGGGAGAGAGGGCATAGGCGCTGTCGTTCTCGTCCCACAAAAAATTGGAGAGTTCCAAGGAACTGGTATTGAGCTTAACAGCTGCATCGGCTTGGAGCATTTCAAAGTTCTGCACCTGGGTCAGGGCCTCCAAAGTATCGATGGCAGAACGATCTCCTTGTTGAAAAGAGAGGCGAACCAATCGCAAGCGATCAGTGGATACCCGCAAAAAATTAGAATAAATGCTGTAGAGTTGATAAGCACCAGCCCACTGCCAATAGCCCACATAAGCATCAAAGAGCAAGTCGTTCACCATGCGGCGCTTTTCTTGCTCACTCATGGAGCGGTAAATCAAAGCCTGTTGCAAAGCGGTACGGCGTTGGTCGGTAATCAAGCCCTTTCCCACGGGCAAGACAAAACCCAGATAACTGGATTGCCCGGCTGTGTTTTCGCTGTTGAGGAATTGTCCCCCATTGTTTTCCAAACCCGCTTTCAAGTCCAAACCCGCTAAACGGGTAGGAACTTTAACTTCGGGGTTGGCATAACTGTAGTAGTTTTTGCCATCAAAAGTTTTGCTGCCCCCTTGAAAAGTCAGGGCAGGATCAAAATTTCCCCTAACAGACAAGAGTTCAGCTTTGGCCTTTTCTACTTCCAAAGTGGCTTGTTTGGCCAAGGGATGGTAAAGCCTTACTTGTTGAATGAACTGCTCAGGCGTCAAAACCTGGGCCGATGCTTCCAAGGCAAAACAAAAAACAAAAAAGAGGAAGAGGCGCATGGTTATTTTTTCTTTTCGCTTTTGTTTTTGGGATCTTGGTCTGCGCGGTAATACTCAGGAGGGAAGCCATTGATGTTTCGCCAAATTTCATATCCTATGGGTACATCTTTCAGCAAGGCAATACCATTGGCACCCCCTCCCATGCGCAATTGTTTTGGCCAAGGTTTTTCGTTGGGGTCTTCAATCACCAAGGCACGAAACTTGCCATTGACACTCACCGATGTTTCTACCGCTGCAACAATTCCGCCAAAAGTACCATAAGAAGTATTGGGCCAGCCCGTAAAAACAATCACGGGAAAGCCATCAAAAATGAAGCGAATTTTTTGGCCCCGGCTGATCAGGGGCAAGTCCATGGGTTCAATGAACATTTCAACCGCCAGCTTAATGTTGTTGGGCACTACTTCAACCAACATTTCTCCTTCTTTTACAAACTCACCAATACCAGCTTTGCGGGCTTTCGTAATTTGTCCGTCCTGTGGTGCCAAAACATAATAGAGTTGGTTTCGAATATCATAATTGCTAAAGGCATTTTCCAATTTGGCTACATCGGCTTCTCCCGTTGCCACATTACTCAATGAACCAAATCGGTCACCTTCGGCTTTGGCAATCTTGTCTGTATATTCTTGGATGGTACCATTTTTTTCAATGCGCAAGCTGATCAACTCCTGCTTGGATTGCAAGTATTTGTTCTCGGCGACCTTTCTTCTTTCGTAGTCAATCAAAGCTATCACCCCGCTGTCATACAATATTTTGGCAGCATCAATCTGACGTTTGGCCACACCCAACTCATTGGTGACAGCCACCACGTCGTTGCTGTCGGCTGTTACCTTCAAGTCTTGCTGGCGCAGCTTGATGTCAATTTGGTTCAACTTCAGTTTTTGTGCTTCTTCCAAAGCCACAACTTGTGTAGCAGCCGTCCCCGCTTTGCTTTGGTAGCCTTCCATGGCAATTTTCTTGGCATTGATTTGCTGCTGGGTTCTTTGCAAAAGCTTGGGGTCAAAATAATCTACTTTCACCTCCCCCAATTGCACAATGGTATCGCCTTTCTTGACAAAATCACCTTCTTTCACGTACCATTTGACGACGCGGCCAGCCAAAACCGTATTCAATTCCTGGGGTCTTTGCTCTTGCCGCTGGGTGGTTACTGCCCCCCTGGTGCGAATGTTTTGGGTCCAAGGCAATAGCAACATGATCACCAATCCAATCAAAATGGCCCAGAGCCATTTCTTGACATTGGATTTTCGCTTGACCCGGTAGACGGCTTTGTAGGACTCCAATTTGGAATCATGAACGGCCTCCTCGATGTGTACATTTAAAAAGTCCCTGGTCATTAGTTGATATAATTTGAAACGTCTTTCCAATTGCCTTGTGCTTTGATGCCGCCTGCTTCTAACACAATGACCAGGTCGCAAGCCTGGGCCACTTGTTGGTCGTTGGTGGCCAGCAAAACAGTAGACTGGTCATCGGATAAAATAAAGTTTTGAACTTGGTTGCGGTACGCGGCTTCTAAGTGTTGAAAAGGTTGTTCCAACAAAAGCAATCGGCGCTTGCCAATCAAGGCCCGCAGCAATAAAATGTCTTGGCGCACTTTGCTGCTGAGCTTGTTACCAGTGGGATCCAATACCGTATCATAGCCCATGGGCATGGACTGGATAAAACTGTCCAATCCACATTTGGTCACCAAATCGCTGATGTCGCCATGTGTAATGTTTTCATTTCCCATGGTGATGTTTTCCCAAATGGTACCATTGAAAATGTCTTGTTGGCTCAATAAAATACCGGTTTGTGACCGCAGGGAAGCCAACTTAAAATTTCCGATGGGAATATTGTCTATCAAGATAGAACCTTGGTAATGGTGAAAAGCACCTGTCAACAAACGTAAGACACTGGATTTACCCGATCCAGATTCGCCCATGATGCAAACTTTTTGTCCGGGTAAAACAGAAAAAGAAATATTCTTGAGCACCTGTTTGCCTTTCCCATCATAAGAAAAACCCACTTGGTTGAATTCCAATGACACGCCTTTTGGAGAATCCTGCAACTGAATGGTTCCCTCGGACTCCAATTCACTTTCGGTGATTTTACTGAGCTTCTCTACCGAGGTCATGACATCATAAACCTTGTCCAGGTTCAGGATGAGTTTCTCCACAGAACTGATAACAGTAATGATGACCAAATCAGCAGCAATGAATTGGCCGATATTGATTTGCTGGTCCACCAACAAAATAGAACCCACAATCAACATGGCGGCAGTAATCAATACTTTGAAGCCAACAATGCTCCAATACTGGGTCAATAAAATCCTAAAATAATGGGTCTTGGCATCTAAGTATGATTTAACAAAGCCATCTGTCTTTTTGATGTTGAGTTCTGTGCCGCGAGAATATTTAAAGGTCTTGATCACCCTGGCCATTTCTTCTAACCAACCAGCTGTTTCGTATTTGTGGTTGCTGGATTCGATGCTGGCCTGGAAGCCATCGGGCATGGTATAGCTGAGGATGATGTACAAGAGCATGACCAAAATGGCCCCAAAACCAATGAAAACAGGATGGTAAAAAGAAAGCAAGATCACCCCAAATAAAATCTGAATAACCGCTGTGGGGATGTCCAACAATAATTTTTCTATCCCCTTTTGCAAAGAAACCGTATCAAAAAACCGGTTCACCAATTCAGGCAAATAATACTTGTCCAGTTTTTCAATGTTCATCTTGGGCAAGCGATCAGCAAATTCCAAGGAGTACCTAACAAAAATCTTTTGCTGGATTTTTTCCGTCAATTGCATTTGGCGGATTTGCAACAAGCCAGTAATGAAGGTGGCGCCTACCACCAAAAAAATCAAAATGACAATGGAGGTCGAAAATGAACCTGCCATCACAAAACTGATGATGGTCTGGATGCCCAAAGGAAGGGCCAAGGACACCAATCCGGCCAAAATGGCAAACATGTAAAT
>RDYY01000275.1 GCA_004293505.1 Sphingobacteriia bacterium
ATGGTCATGCCGCGCAGGGTGGCTTCTCGGCCCAAAGCATTTTCCATTTGAAATCCTTTTTCGGGAAAGCCCTTGGCATCTTTGCGCACCACGGCAGCCAAAAATGTTTTGAAAGTAGAAATGTCTTCCACAGGAAAGTCAGTGCCCAATGGCATCCAGCCATTTTGGTCCAACAATTGCTTAAACGCATAAGCACCTTTCATGCGCTCGGCACCCAAGCGAGACTCGGCCCAATACATGTCGGAAGTACCATGTGTGGGTTGCACAGAGGGCACAACCGATGCAGCACCAAAAAGGTCAAAATCTGCTTGGTTCACAATTTGTGCGTGTTCTATGCGCCAGCGTTTGTCGTTCTTGCCGCCTAAGTATTTGTTGTAAATGTTTAAGACAGTGCGGTTGGCGCTATCGCCAATGGCATGGGTACACATCTGAAAATCGGTCTTGGACAAAGTGGCTGCTACAGAATCATAATGGGCGGGTTGGCGCAAGAGAAAGCCGCCCCAACCGGGTTGGTCGCTGTAGTGTTTGAGGAGGCAGGCGCCGCGGGAACCCAAGGCGCCATCGGCATACACTTTAAAACCACGCACATAGATTTTATCGGTTTTATAAGGGCCTTTTTTCAAATAGACTTGGTAATTCTCGGGGTTGTCGCTCAGCATCACAAACAAACGCATGTTCAATTCATTCTTTTGCTGCAATTGGTCCAGGAGGTCTACATCGTCGTGGTTCAGGCCACAATCGGTGATGGTGGTCAAGCCCACGGCAAAGCAATTCTGCTCGGCCGTTTGCAACCAACGCTTGGTATCGGCCAAAGATTTTTTGGGCACAACAGCATACACTGCATTGTCGGCATTGTCAATCAAGACCCCGGTTAATTTTCCGTTCTTGGTTTGGATATCACCCCCGGTAATTTTTTGTCCTGCTTGGATGCCGGCCAAGGCCAAGGCCTTGTTGTTGGCAATAGAAGCGTGGCCGTCTACCCGGGTCAAGACAACGGGTGTGTTGGGGAAGGCAACATTGAGCAAATCATTGGTAGGGAACTGCTTGCCGGGCCAATTGTTTTGGTCCCATCCCCTGCCTTGGATCCAAGTCATTTCGGGGTGCGCTGCAGCAAAGGCTTTTACGCGCTCCACGGTTTCTTCCCAGGTTTGGGTGCCAAACAAATCTGCCGTTGACAAAGAATTGGCATAGCCCATGAAATGCGCGTGGGCATCAATGAAGCCGGGATAAATGGTCTTGCCCTCGGCGTCAACTGTGGTCTCTGCTTGGTATTGTTTTTGCAGCGCCTGTGTTGTACCTGTGGCCACAATGATGCCATCTTTGATGGCCATGGCTTCGGCCGTGGTAAATTGGCTGTCTACTGTGTACAATTGGGCATTGATGACCAATGTGTCTACTTTCTCTGTTGGGGAGGATTGGCAAGCCGATGCAAAAACGGCCAGGGCCAAAAAACAAATCATTGTGTGCATGCAGCCGGATGCTGTTAATTTTTTCATGGTCCCCCAAATTAATCAAATTCCAGCTTTGCACAAATCAGCAAAAATGGAGTCGAATTCCAGATTTGCACAAACCTGCAAAAATGGAATGGCTAAGACACTTGGGTCTCGTCGCTTACATCGGCTCGGGTCTCTACGGTGTGGTGGGCAACAGGCGCAGGGGGCTGCAAGAATTTGTTTTGGAACAAGAGCAGGGCAATGACCCCGCCAGAAATACAAGCATCGGCCAAATTGAAAACAGGCCTGAAAAATTCCAAGGGTTCTCCCCCCACAAAGGGCACCCAAGTGGGCCAAGTGGTATTGATCAAGGGAAAATATAACATGTCAACCACTTTGCCGTGCAAAAGGCCAGCATATCCCTTGCCCGCGGCAACCAGTTGGGCAGTGTTTTGTACAAAGGGGTCAGAAGCTTCAAAAATCAACCCATAAAAAAGGCTGTCAATCAAATTGCCCAAAGCCCCGGCATAAATCAAAGATGCGCAAACCAAAAAGCCTGTGTGGTATTTTTTTTGGATAAACCCGCGCAACAAAAAGCTGCCCCAAATAACGGCCACCAAGCGAAACAGGGTCAAGGCAATTTTGCCAAACTCGCCCCCAAATTTCCAGCCCCAGGCCATGCCTTCGTTCTCCACAAAATGCAAGCGAAACCACTGGCCCAACACCAGGTGCTCTTCTCCGGCATAGTAATTCAACTTGATGTAGAATTTCAGGGCCTGGTCGGCCAAAATCAAAACGGCAATAAAAAGGATGACTTGTCGGGCTTTCACTGTTTGGTTTTTACCTGGGGGCAAAGATAAGGTCTGGCCGTATTGTGTAAGGGTTTTTAACGAAACCTGCTGGTCCATTCATCACTCTTCTACATAAACCCTTTTCACGCGCTGGCTGATGC
>RDYY01000276.1 GCA_004293505.1 Sphingobacteriia bacterium
TCCAAGATTTGGTGGGCCAAGCGTTTAACGGTCAAAGCCATTTGGGATGCTGCAAGAATGGGCGCCAAAGGAAAATTTTGCTAAAATTAAAGGGTTTGGCAATTACTTTGCGCATCATGTTGTGTTTGCGCCAACTCTCCCTCTTTCAATTCAGGAACCACGCCGTGGCCAATTGGGACATCCAAGAAAAATTGGTGGCCATCACGGGCGCCAATGGGGCAGGCAAAACCAATGTGTTGGATGCCATTTATTACCTCTGCTTTACACGGTCTTATTTTGCCCGCACCGATGCCCAAACGGTGATGCATGGGGCACAAGGCATGCGCATTGCGGGGCGATTTACAACAACCAAAGGTGAAGTACCCGTACAATGTGTGGTCAGGGAAACGGGCAAAAAAGAAATGCAAGTGGGTGGCGAGCCCTTGCCCCGCTTTTCGGCCCACATGGGTCAATTTCCTGCTGTGATGGTGGCACCTGACGATGTAGAACTGGTCATGGGCAGCAGCGAAGGAAGGCGCAAATGGATTGACACCATTTTGTCGCAAACCAACCCGGAGTATTTGCAAGCCCTTTCGCAACACAACAAAATTTTGCAACAGCGCAATGCTTTTCTCAAGCAAGCTGGCCAAGGCGGAACAGTGGACCAGGGCTTATTAGATGTTTTAGACCACCAACTGTTGGGTCCTGCGCAATTCATCCATGATGCCAGAAAAGATTTTTCGGCTGAATTCATTCCTGTTGTCTTGGCACAATACAGCCAACTGTCCCAAGGCATGGACCAATTGAGCATGCAATACGAAAGCCAATTGCTATCGGCAGACTATGCCAGTTTATTGGCGCAAAACCGCAGCAAAGACTTGCTGCTGCAACGCAGTACCAAAGGAATCCACCGCGACGATTGGGCATTTGGTTTGGATGGATTTGCGTTTAAAGTAGAAGCTTCCCAAGGCCAAAGAAAATCCTTGCTCTTTGCCATGAAACTGGCCGAATGGCAATATTTGGCCTCTTCCCTTAGGGTGCAACCTTTGTTGTTATTGGACGATGTTTTTGAAAAACTGGATGGGGGCCGCATGCAGGCCCTTTTGAAGCGGGTGGCTTCTCCCCCGTTTGGCCAAGTCTTTGTGTCCGATACCCACCCTGAACGCCTGGCCGAAAATTTACAAGCCACGGGATGCGCTTACCAATTGATTGTCCTCTAAAGCCTAACTTTACACCATGGCCCAAATGCACATTGGCGAAGCACTACAAGGATTCATTCAAAAAAGCAAATTGAAAGAAGGCATCCGTGCGGTTCAAATTGAAGCGGTATGGGAAGAGATCATGGGCAAGACCGTGGCCAAATACACCGACAAAATCCAAATCATCCAACACAAGCTTTTCATCCACACCACTGTCGGGCCTTTGAAACAGGAATTGTTGTTTCAAAAGGCAAAAATCATTGAAAGAGTGAATGAAGCTTTTGGAGAAAAAATCATTGCTGAAGTGGTCATTCCTTGATGCCCAAGTCAATTGGTCCAGCAACATCTCGCCAAGAACGTTTTTTCAAGACTACCCCTTTTCCCAAAACCAAATAAGTGGGGCTTACCCGGGCCGCTGTTTTCAATACCGTTGCATCACAAGAAAGAATCCAATCTGGCTTGGTCAAAGCAGTGAAAACGGCTGTTTCAGCGGTAACCAAAAAACAATCGATGCCTTTTTGGGTCAATTCCTCCATGACGGGAAAAACCTTGGGGGACCAATCAGCTACAGAAGAAGTGTTGGGCACCAATACCAAGACCACAGATTTGGGGGAATTGAGCAGGGCCGCTGTGGTATCGTTTCCTGTCATGGTTTTTAAAGAAAAATCGGGGATCTCGGCTTTTAAGCCATTGCCTTTTTTGATGAGCTTGTCTTTGCGGCCAACAAAAACATAGGTGCTGTCAAAATCAGCCGGGAAATGGGCTGCATCAAAAAACAAGGTCTTGCCTTTGTGTTGGTATTCCAATTCAATGCCCATGCTATCAGCTATGGCCCCAGCTGGTGTGGCCATTTTCTCGACCAAATTATTGCCCTCTTTGTAGGGCAAGCAGTCCACAAAGGGCAAATGCAACAAAACAAATCCTTGTAATACGGCGGATACACCAGCTGCTACCCAAATGGGCAAAGACCAATTGCCCAAGCGTGCATGTTTGTAGATGTATTCTCTTTCTCTGAGTAAAAAAACAATGGCTACCAACAAAACCAAGTCTTTGACAAAAGATTGTAAGGGGGTCAGGGGCAAACAATCCCCAAAACAACCACAGGTCTTGATTTTTCCAGAAAACAAAGCATAAGCAGTCAAAAAAGTAAACATGCCCATCAGGGCCAACAACAACCAACTGATTTGCTGAAACCGCCA
>RDYY01000277.1 GCA_004293505.1 Sphingobacteriia bacterium
TTCCAAAATGGTAACCCATGCTGATTTCTATCCAAGGCCCCACTTGGGCTTGCGCACCCAAGACCACATGTTCCAGGGCTTTTTTGACCACACTGGGTGGTTGCGCTGCATTGGGATCTCCCGTTTCAAAGCGAAAGCTGGAATCATTGTAGTACTTGCCCAATCGGTGCAAGCCATGGAAGGTCATGGAAAATTGCAAAGGAGCGGAGGATAATTTTTTGCTCCACCCAAATTGTAGGTCAAAAGGCAGCTCCCCCTTGTTCTCGGATGGTGCAAAAGTTTTTAACACAGCCCCCATGTTCTTGGCCAATAACCCAAATTGCCAACCCGTTGTGGTATCGCTGTACAACCAACCCAGGTCCACAGCCAATCCTGATGCAGCGTAAGGACCATATTGTGAATGCAAAAATTTAAGCGACCACCCCAGTTTCCATTTTTCTCGAACCGATCTGGCAGCACTCCATTGGACCGCATAATCACGGGGCGAAAAACTACCCAAGACCAAGCCACTGGGATCCGTTTGGTTCAGTTGCCCATAGCCCAAATAATGGATGCCCAAAGCCATGTCCCAGACCGTGTTCTTGGGCCTAAAACCAGTGGCAAAGCCCAACTGTTGGATGCCCGCTAAAAAAGCATTGAAGGAGGCACTGCTCTGTCCTTTCATGCCTTCGTGCAAAAGCAAAGGGCTTTGTACCACCATGCCTACATCGTTTCCCCGGTGGGTAATATTGATGCCTCCCAAAGCAGATAGTTGCGCCGAAGCAGACTGCTGGGCAAATTGAAACAGGGCATTCCCACCCAAAGTTTGTGCCTTGGATCCCCATGGAGAACCAATAAAAAACCCAAGGATCAGCAAAGTCCTAGCAAGACCATGACAGCGGGACATGGCATGAAGATAAACAAACCCTGTTTTATGGCAACAGTGCCAAATCCAAGACTTGTTGCATGGTCTTTACATAATGAAAATCCATGCCCTTGATGAATTGGGGATCAATTTCAGCCACATCTTTCTGGTTGAGGTGACAAAGGATGATTTCTTTGATACCGGCGCGTTTGGCGGCCAAGACTTTCTCCTTGATGCCTCCTACAGGAAGGACTTGCCCACGCAAAGTAATTTCACCTGTCATGGCCAAATATGGTTTCACTTTCCTGTTGGTCAATACGCTGGTCAAAGCGGTTAACATGGTAATGCCAGCAGAAGGTCCATCCTTGGGAACAGCGCCTTCGGGCACGTGTACATGGATGTTTTTTTGTTGAAAAACAGCTGGATCAATGCCTAATTTTTTGGCATGGGCTTGCACATAAGTAAGGGCTGTGGCGACACTTTCTTTCATGACATTGCCCAGATTACCTGTGAGTTTAAGTTCACCCTTCCCTTCGCTCAAAATAGATTCTATGAAAAGAATGTCCCCGCCCACATAGGTCCAGGCCAACCCCACTACCACACCGGGCATTTGGGCATTCTTGTACAAATCATTGCTGTACCGGGCCTGTCCCAATATTTTGTCCACATCGGCAGCAGTCAGAGAAGAACGGGTTTTGTTTTTGATGGCCATTTCTTTGGCCATGAAGCGCATGATAGATGCCAATTGTCGGTCCAATTCCCTGACCCCGCTTTCGCGGGTATGTTGTTCAATAATTTTTTGCAAGACTTTGTCGGTCAACTTGAACTTGAGTTTGCCCAAACCATGGGCAGCCAATTGTTTGGGCAATAAATGCTTTTGTGCAATTTGAATTTTCTCTTCCACCGCATACCCACTTAGGTCAATGATTTCTAATCGATCGCGCAAAGCAGGTTGTATGTTCTGGATGTCGTTGGCCGTAGCAATGAAAAGCACTTTGCTCAAGTCATATTCTGTTTCCAGGTAATTGTCGTAAAAACTATGGTTCTGTTCGGGATCCAACACCTCCAACAAAGCAGAAGAAGGATCTCCGCGAAAGTCTTTTCCAATCTTGTCAATTTCGTCCAAGATCATGACTGGATTAGAGGTCTTGGCTTTGCGCAATTGCTGCAAAACCCTGCCCGGCATGGCGCCAATATAGGTTTTGCGGTGGCCCCGGATTTCGCTTTCATCGTGCAAGCCACCCAAACTCAAACGAGTATATTTTCGGCCAATGGCGTGGGCTATGGATTTTCCCAAAGATGTCTTGCCAATACCGGGAGGTCCCAAAAAGCACAGGATAGGGCTTTTCATGTCCCCCTTCAATTTCAATACAGCCAAATATTCTAGAATCCTGCTTTTGATTTTGCCCATGCCATAGTGGTCATTGTCCAAAACTTTTTGGGCGTGTTTTAAATCAAAAAGGTCTTGGGTATACTCGTCCCAAGGCAGGTCCAGCATCAGGTCCAAATGGTTATAGACCACCGAATAATCT
>RDYY01000278.1 GCA_004293505.1 Sphingobacteriia bacterium
AATCCCTCCACATCAGTGTTGTAGCCCATCCATTTTCCTGCTTTGACCAAGACACAGTTGCAAGCCCCGATGGCCGCAACAGCAGGTGATTGTTCATCTAAAAAAGGCAAGATATTTTTTTTGTGTGGGATGGTTATGTTAAACCCCTTTAAGCTGGGCAGTTCAGCAGCTTTTTCCCGCATTTCTTCCACATCGGGAAAAGAAAAATTGAGGTACTCCGCATCTGGGATATTTTCTTGTTGAAATTTATCCGAAAAATACTGTTTGGAAAAGGAGTGGGTCAAGGGGTAACCCAAGAGACCAAAGGTCCTCATGCCGGTTGGTCCAAGTAGAGGTTAAAGGTATCGCCCCGCAACCCGATGCGCATGGCTTCCAAAGGAATGACTTCATTGGGCGCAATATTGCCCAAGTTGACATTGCAACCAATCAGTTCCAAAAAATAAAGTTGTTGCGCTTTTTGTGGGGCTTCCCACAGAATTTTTTCTGCTGGTATTTGGGTGAGGATTTCTTGAACCAATCCTTCTCTTACTTCTCCTGAACCCCTGTAAATACCTACATTACCGGCTTCACGTGCTTCTGCAATAACATAGGAAGACCCCGCTTCCAGCTCGGCCCGCATCAATTCAATCCACTTATAGGGAGGAATGATGTGCGCCGCATCCTTGCTGCCCACTTCACTCAATACTGTAGCGTGCTGGGTTAATTTTTCAATGTAGCCACATTTTTCAGCGTGGGGTATGGTAATGGAGCCATCACTGACTTCCATGTACTCAATGCCATAATCCTTGCACACGGAAATATAATCATCAAATTGGTTGCGGATCAAGAATGCTTCAAACAAGGTTCCCCCAAAATACAGGGGAATGCCATAGGATTGGTAGGCTTCAATTTTTTCGCGCAAATGGGGGGTAACAAAAGAAGTACCAAAACCCAGTTTGATGATGTCAACATGGGGGCCAGCAATGCTCATGAATTCGTGCACTTGGTTGATGCTGAGTCCTTTGTCCATCACCATGGTCAAGCCATGGTTGCGGGGTTGTTGGGTACGCTCAGGTATTTGGGTCAAGGGGAAATTCATGGGCTTCAATTGTGGCGCAAAAATAAGCCAAAGCAATCATTTTATGGCCGCTTTGAGGTTGACGACATATTAAAAAAGACCTAAATTTTTTTTCCTTTTCTGTACCGCGCCACCAGGTCTACCACCGCCGCATGTTGCAAAATGGTGGGGTTCATTTCCATGAATTGCTTCAGTAATTTGGGGGCTTTTTCCAAGCCTTGTTCCAGCCGCAACAATGCCTCTTTGGTCTTGCCCAACACAAACAAACAAGTACTGGCATAAAAAAGAAATATGGGTTTCTGGTCTGTGGCTTGGTGCGCTGCATGGCTTTGTTCCAAGGCTTCTTCAAACATTTCTGCTTTGAGCAAACAGCGAATCAACGCTTCCCATCCCGATATCTGGCGGGGTTTGTGCCGCACCACTACGCCAAAAAAATGGATGGCTTCTTTGTAATTTTTCAAACTCATTTTACACTCGCCCATGGCCAAATTATAATCCGGTACATGGCGGTGTATGCGCATGGACGATTCCAATTGTCGAACAGCAGGTGCCCATTGTTCTTCTAACATGTAGGTCACAGCAATCTTGTAGTAGAGTTTGCTGTCGTCTGGATTCAAGTGAACCGCTTTTTTGTAATGAAAACGGGCTTGGGCATATTTTCCCATGCGGTGGTAGCAATGCCCGATGGCTTCGTGGATCACGTCTTCTGGTCGAGAGAGTTCAATGACTTTTTCCAACACTTCAATGGCTTCTTTGAATTTGCGCAACCGCAAGTAGGCATCTCCCATGTTGCGGTAAGCATAATCAAATTTTTCATCAATGGCCACGGCATATTGATAGGCATCAATGGCTTTCTCATACAGCTTCAAGCCTTGGTAGGCAGCTGCCAAATTAAACCAAGCCAATTCTGAATAAGGGTATTGGTCAATGATGGCTTGGTGCAACCGAATGCTTTCTTCGTTTCGGCCTGTAAAATCGGTCCAAAAACAAATCTTGTACAAAGCTTCTTCATTGGTGGGTTCTTCTTTCAATATCCACTGCAAGCAATCAAATACTTTGTCAAAATCTTCATAATCGTCGTATACATCGGCCAACTCAAACAAGAGTTCAATCCTTTCTTCCCCTTCGAACAGTTCCAAAGCTGCCACCAAAATTTCTGCCGCTTTCTCGCCCTGGTCAAGGGCCAAGTAAGCATCGGTTTTCAAGATATACAGGTTCAGGTCTGTGCCATCATAAATGGCTGCCAAGTCTAAAATATCCAAGGCTTCTTGGTATTTTCTACCCGCCAACAGCAAATCCGCTTTTTTGATCATCAGCA
>RDYY01000279.1 GCA_004293505.1 Sphingobacteriia bacterium
TAAAATTCAAAACGTGTTTTGCGTTGCGGGTAATCCAGCTTGTAACTTTTTTCGACGCCTTTGTTCTTGACATGAAAAATATTGATTTGTCCATTGTTGTAATCGTGCAGCAAACTGCAGTCAATGTCCAAAGCTTGCACTTGGGCCACACCAGGACTTTCTAAATAACACCAAACACTTTCTTTGTTCCTTTCATAGCCCAAGTACTGAAGCCCCAGGGTTTGACCATTGGCTTTTACCACTAGGGTCTGGCGCAGGTAAGCTGCTATTTGTTTGCTCAATGCCACCGAATCGGCAGGGCGGGAGAGGTCTACTTTGTATTGGCTGTATTTTTGAAGTGTTTTTTCCAAATCATCACTGAAAATCCGCACACTGATTTCCACAGATTTGTCAGCAGCATTGTGTTCAATTTCTATCACTGAAACATAGAAGGGGTGAAAGACCATGGCCGCACCCAACACCACCCATTGAAAAATTCCCAAAAGCATCAAAAGCTGTATTTTGGATCGAAATTCGGAATAAATCAGCAGTTATGAATGATTTCTGGTTGTATGCCCAAACTGGGTTTGAACACATTGTAGACCGCAAAGGCATCGACCACATTCTATTTGTGGCCGCCCTGTGCATGCGCTACCAATGGACCGACTGGAAAAAACTATTGGTTTTGGTTACCGCATTTACCATCGGCCATTCCTTGACCTTGGCTTTGAGCGTGTTTGAGTTGGTGAATTATTCGGTGGCCTGGATTGAATTTCTCATTCCCTTGACCATTGTGCTCACTGCCCTCAGCAATTTGTGGGTGAAGAAATTCAATTTCAATTCCCGCTTTCCCTTGATTTATTGGCTGGCCCTTTTCTTTGGCCTGGTCCACGGGTTGGGCTTTAGCAATTACCTCAAAAGTTTGTTGGGCAAAGACCAAATGGTCTTGCCCCGGCTAATGGCCTTCAACCTGGGATTGGAAGTAGGACAACTGGCCATAATTGGGTGTTTATTGTTCTTAAGTATTATATTCGTAGGCATTTTAAAAATGAACCGGCGGGAATGGTTATTGTGGATCTCTGGTGGCATTTTTGCCCTGGCCCTTCAAATGACCATCGAACGCTACCCCTTATAACCAAATAAACATGAGAAAAAGCACGCTTTTGGGATTCATGCTGGCTTCAGCCATTGGTGCTGGTGCACAAAACATCATGAACAATCCCACCTCTAACCACGGCAACAAATTTGAGCAGCTGGGTACCATTTTGCCCACGCCCAATGAATACCGCACCGCCAGTGGAGCCCCCGGACCCAAGTATTGGCAACAAAGAGCCGATTATGTCATCAAGTGTGAATTGGACGAAGCCAATCTAAAATTGAAAGGTGCCGAAACCGTCACTTATTTCAACAATTCTCCTGATGTGTTGACTTACCTCTGGTTGCAATTGGATGAGAACGAGCACAGCAACCAAAACAACGCCAATTACCAAGATGCTTCTGGCTTGGGTCGTTCCATCACCACCCGCCAGGTAGATGGTTTATTGGACGCCAAAACCGACAATGGCAATGGCCACATCATTAGCAAACTGACCGATGCTACCGGCAAGCCTTTGAAGTATACCATCAACAAAACCATGATGCGCATTGATTTGCCCGCAGCCCTCAAGCCTGGTCAAAAATTTGTGTTCAACATTGATTGGAGCTACAAAGTCACCAACCGCATGACTGTGGGTGGCCGGGGTGGATACGAAACATTGGAAGATGGCAACAACCTCTTTACCATGGCCCAGTGGTTTCCCCGCTTGTGTGTTTACAGCGATTTCCAAGGATGGCAGAACCACCAGTTTACCGGCAGGGGAGAGTTTGCCCTGGTCTTTGGTAACTATGACGTTCAAATTACCGTTCCTGCTGACCACGTGGTCTTGAGCACAGGATCCTGCCAGAACTACGCTCAAGTATTGAGTCCTGCACAATTGTCTCGTTGGAACCAAGCCCAAACAGCCAAAGAACCCGTTGAAGTGGTTACCTTGCAAGAAGCTTTGGCAGCCGAAAAAACCAAGAGCACAGCCCGCAAAACTTGGTCTTACAAAGCCGAGAATGTTCGCGACTTTGCCTGGACATCCAGCCGCCGCTACATCTGGGACGCCATGCCTACCTATGTAGAAGGCAAAAAGATCATGTGCATGAGTGGTTATCCCAAAGAAGCCTATGGCCTCTACCGCAAGTATTCTACCAAAGCTGTGGCCCACACCATCAAAACCTATTCTAAATTCTCTATTCCTTATCCTTACCCCGTTGCCCAAAGCATTGAAGCTTCTAATGGCATGGAATATCCCATGATTTGCTTCAACAATGGCCGCACCAACAAAGACGGATCTTATTCTGAAAATACC
>RDYY01000280.1 GCA_004293505.1 Sphingobacteriia bacterium
GTGACCTATGACGCCACCAATGGGTATCGCCAGATCATGACCGAAAAATGGGTGGCTGGTTATTTGAAAGGCTGGGAAGCTTGGAACGACTGGCGCAGAACAGGGTTCCCTGCTTTGGTGGCTGCTCCAGATGCTACAGATGCCAGGGGCATTCCTACCCGCCAAGCTTATTCTGTAACAGAAGCTTCTTTGAATGCCACCAATTACAAAAATGCTGTGACTGCATTGGGTGGCTCTGACCACAACTATGTAAAAGTGTGGTGGGCCAAATAAGCTGAACAGTAGATTTTATTTTGATTCCCCAACGGGGCGCCTGTGGCGCCCCGTTGGTTTTTTAGGTGGGTGACTGATTGGGCTGTCTTTTTTGCTGTTCTGCCACAGAAATAAAATAAGTTTGCGCTTCAATCAATCACATGGAACAGAATCCCTTGCCCCCTTTGAACTTGGAAATCAGCGAAGAAACTGCTGAAGGCACTTATGCCAACCTGGCCATCATCACCCACAGCAATGCAGAATTTGTGATTGATTTTGTGAACGTGATGCCCGGCACCCCCAAGAGCAAGGTCAAGTCCCGGATCATTTTTACCCCCATGCACGCCAAGCGTTTCATGCGGGCCCTGGAAGAAAACGTAGAACGTTTTGAACAGGCCAATGGACCCATCCAAGACCTGGAACAAATGGACATGCCCATTCATTTTGGGGGCCCTACCGGACAAGCTTAAAGCATGCCCTCGTCGGCAAAACTGAAATAGCCTTCTTGGCTCACAATCAAGTGGTCCATCACTTGTATGTCCAAATAACCAGCTGCTTGCTTAATTTTTTGGGTCAATTGTTCATCGGCCAAACTGGGGCGCAAATTCCCACTGGGGTGGTTGTGGCAAAGGATCAAGCCCGTGGCCCGGTGTTCCAAGGCTTTTTTTAAAATGATGCGGGGATCGGCCACCGTGCCCGTGATGCCCCCTTCGCTCACCACTTCGTGGTGCAAGACCCGGTTGGCCCGGTTCAAAAAAACCACGGCAAACACTTCATGGGCCAGGAACTGAAAACGGGCCTGTAAAAACCCCGCCACGTCTTTGCTGGACTGGATTTTTTCTCGGTTTTGGCGCAAGGCCAATCTGCGTTGGCCCAGTTCCAAAGCGGCCACCAAGGCAATCGCTTTGCCCGGTCCCATGCCCTTGACTTTTAATTGCAGTATTTCCCGCACCGACAAGCCCGCCAATTGCAAAAGGTTGTTGTTGCAAGCTGCCAATAATTCTTGAGACAGGTCTTGCACGGATTGGTGGCGGGTGCCGCTTTGAAAGAGAATGGCCAAAAGCTCAGTGGTACTAAGGCTTTCCACCCCTTGTTGCAATAATTTTTCCCTGGGCCTGTCCTCGGCGGGCCAAGATTTGATGCCATTGTTTTTCATGCTGTGGATATTCTGGTCAACAAGTTCTGTGTTCTTCAAATGCCCTGCTGTATCTTCGCGGCAACTACGCACCATGAACCCATCTGTCAAGATATTTTCCGGCACCGGTTCACAGCAACTGGCCGTTAAAATCGCCAAGCAATTTGGCGCCACCATTGGTAAAATCAACATCCAAAAATTCAGCGACGGAGAGTTCCAGCCCATTTTCTTGGAGAGCATCCGCGGGGATTATGTTTTTTTGGTGCAAAGCACTTTTGCCCCCACCGATAACCTGATGGAATTGCTCTTGATGATTGATGCTGCCAAAAGGGCCAGTGCCTACAAAATCATTGCGGTGATTCCTTATTATGGCTTTGCCCGCCAAGACCGCAAAGACAAACCCCGCGTGGCCATTGGCTCTAAACTGATTGCTACTTTGTTGGAAGCAGCTGGTGCCGATCGCATCATTACCATGGACCTGCACGCCCCCCAAATCCAAGCTTTCTTTGACGTGCCGGTGGACCATTTGGACAGCTCGGCCATTTTTATCCCCTATATAGAGCAACTGAAATTGCAGAACCTGGCTTTTGCCGCCCCCGATGTGGGCAGCACCAACCGGGTGCGTGAAATGGCCAGTTATTTCAATGCCGAAATGGTGATTTGTGACAAGCACCGCAAACGCGCCAACGAGATTGCCAGCATGGTGGTGATTGGCGACGTGACCGATCGGGACATTGTGATCATCGATGACATCTGCGATACGGGCGGTACCCTGGCCAAAGCAGCAGCCCTGCTGAAAGAAAAAGGCGCCCGCAGCGTCAGGGCTTTGATCACCCACCCTGTTTTGAGTGGAAAGGCATACGAAAACATTGAAAACTCGGTGTTGGAAGAATTGGTGGTATGCGATACCATCCCCTTGGGCCAAGAAAGCCC
The DNA here is from genome assembly GCA_004293505.1 of Sphingobacteriia bacterium. Lineage (GTDB taxonomy): Bacteria > Bacteroidota > Bacteroidia > Chitinophagales > Chitinophagaceae > Sediminibacterium. The sequence continues at coordinate 2,321 of RDYY01000280.1, forward strand.
CAAGATCAAGGTGATTTCAGTGGCCGATCTCTTTGCCATTGCCATCCGCAA
>RDYY01000018.1 GCA_004293505.1 Sphingobacteriia bacterium
ACTTTTTGGGCGTGTTTTAAATCAAAAAGGTCTTGGGTATACTCGTCCCAAGGCAGGTCCAGCATCAGGTCCAAATGGTTATAGACCACCGAATAATCTGGTGTAGTGGGGTGCATCCTTTCCAATTTCTGAATCCCGTTTTGAAAAGCCGTCTTGGCTGCTTCTGGCCATTTTTTGGACTCGGCTTTTTTCTTCATGTCGGCGATCTCTCTCTCATTGGAATCCCCACCCAACTCTTCTTTGATGTTCTTGAGCTGTTGCTGCAAGAAATAGTCGCGTTGTTGCTTGTCTAATTCGGTGCGGGTCTTGTTGGTGACCTTGTCCTTTAATTCGGCAAACTGAAGTTCACGCTGTAATATGTGCACGAGTTTCTCGGCCCGCAACAACAAAGGGTGGGTTTCTAAAATATCTTGCTTCTCTTTTAGTTCGCTGTTGAGGTTACTGCTTACAAAATGAATCAAGAAGGCGGGCAATTCGATGTTCTTGAGGATCATGGAAGCCTCTGTGGGGATATTGGGAGACAATTGTATGATCTGCGTTGCCAGGTCTTTGATGGTGGACACATAGGCTTGGAAATCGGTGGAAACGGGTGTTTCTTCCTCTTCTAAAAGCTGGATCCTGGCTTTGAAATAAGGGTCTTCGCTGGTCATTTCCAACCACTCAAATCGCTTTTTACCTTGGATGATGATGGTGGTTCCCCCATCTGGCATTTTGATCAGTTTAATGATCTTGGCCACGGTCCCTATGCGGCACAGGTCTTTTGACAGGGGTTCTTCTATGCTCACATCTTGCTGGGCCAAAACACCAATTAATTTATTCCCTTGGTACACGTCGTTGACGGCTTTGATGCTTTTGTCCCTGCCCACGGTAATGGGCAAGACCACGCCAGGAAAAAGGACCGTGTTGCGCAGGGGGAGGATGGGCAAAAATTCGGGTATGTCCAGCACAGCATCCCCTTCGGCGTCCTGTTCATTCATGGGCAGAATGGGCAAAAACTCGTTCTCGTCTTCGGGCTTGAGGTAAAAAATGTCTTGTGGCATATGTATTGGGTCAATTTGTCACCCTGCACTTGTTTTTAAACTTGGGCAGGGGAATGGGATACAAGGCAATATTGGTGCCAATCCAGCAAAAAGCAGGGGCAAAAACAATCTGTCAGCCCTGTCCTGCCACTATGGGCAAAAAAAATCCCCCCGACATGCGGGGGGACCTTCTTGCAAGAAGTAATATCAGTACCGAGTACTTAAAATTACATTTTGGCTTTTGCAGTGTCAACAGCAGCAGCAGCAGAATCTACAACTTTAACAGTTGTGTCAACAACAGCAGCAGCAGCAGTGTCTACAGTGGCAGCAGCGCTGTCAGCAGTAGCTTCAGTTTTTTCAGCATTGTTACAAGCAGTCATCAGACCAGCAACAGCCAGGATAGCGAATACTTTTTTCATTGTACTTGGTTTTTTTAATTTTATGGCCGCAAAGATGCGGATTGCGCACTATATAACCAAATTTTAACCCTTTTATTTTATTTTTTTCTGAAAAATATCCGAATGGGAACACCTGTAAAGGAAAAATGCTCCCGCAATTGGTTTTCCAGGTAGTTTTTATAGGGCATTTTGATGTCGTCAGGGAAATTGGTAAAAAAGGCGAAACTGGGAACTGCCGTGGGCAATTGGGTAATGAATTTGATCTTGATGGAATGCCCCCGAACCACTGGGGCGTGGTATTTTTCTACTGCTTTTAGCATGATCTCATTCAAGGCAGCTGTTGGCACCCTTCTTTGTTTGTTCTCATACACTTCCAAAGCCAGTTCAATGGCTTTGAAAATGCGGGTTTTTTCTTTGACCGAGATGAACAAAACAGGTACGTCATTAAAAGGGGCCAATTTCTGTTTCAAGGTTTTTTCATAATCCCTGGCCGTATTGGTTTCTTTTTCAACCAAGTCCCATTTGTTCACCAAAACCACTATCCCCTTTCCTTTGCGGGCCGCCAAGCTAAAAATGGTGATGTCTTGGGCCGTGATGCCCTTGTGGGCATCTAAAACAATCATACAAACATCTGCCTCGTCCATGGCCCGGATGGCCCGGATGATGGAATAAAATTCCAAGTCGTCTTTCTCTTTGGATTTTTTCCGAATGCCCGCTGTATCAATCAACATGAACTCTTTTTGGAAGAGCTTGTAGTGGGTGTGAATGGTGTCACGGGTTGTACCTGCAACGTCACTCACAATGGTGCGTTCTTCACCAATCAAGGCATTCAACAAGGATGATTTTCCTACATTGGGCTGTCCAATGATGGCAAATTTGGGCAAAGCGTCCTCGCGCAGCGTTTCTTCTGAAGCTTGTTCGGGAATGTCATCCGCAATGGCGTCCATGAGGTCACCCGTGCCACTCCCCGATATACTGCTGATGAAAAATGTATGGTCAAATCCCAAGCTATAGAATTCAGTGGCTTCCAATTCGCGCGTCCCATTGTCTACTTTGTTGACCACCACATAAACAGGCTTTTTGCTGCGGCGCAACAAGTCGGCCATGGACTCGTCCAAATCGGTGATACCAGTGGCTACGTCTACCATGAAAACCATGGCATTGGCTTCATCCATGGCAATGCGTACTTGCTTGGCAATTTCACGTTCAAAAATGTCTTCGCTGCGGGGCACAAATCCTCCCGTATCAATCAGGTTAAATGATTTCCCATTCCAATCGGTTACCCCGTATTGGCGGTCGCGTGTTACCCCACTGATGTCGTCCACAATGGCTTTGCGTTGTTCCAGCAAACGATTAAAAAATGTGCTCTTGCCAACATTTGGCCTTCCCACAATGGCAACGGTATAACTCATGTTCCGATTATTTGTAACCGTATTCCCTTAATTGTAAATCGTTGTCGCGCCATTTGGGTCTGACTTTTACAAAGAGTTCCAGGAATACTTTCTGTTGAATAAATGCTTCTATGTCTTGGCGGGCTTGGATGCCGATGCGGCGAATCATCGAGCCCTTGTCTCCGATTAAAATGGCTTTCTGGGTTTCCCTTTGCACAATGATGTCGGCTTGGATTTTGACCAAGTCACGCTTTTCTTCAAAAGCGTTGACCATGACGGCTGTGTGGTAAGGAATTTCGTCTTCAAACAATTGGTAAATTTTTTCGCGGATCATTTCGCCCACAAAAAAACGGGTGGGCATGTCGCTCAAATCGTCTTCGTTGTAAAAGGGCATGCCCTCGGGCAAGAGGTCCAAAATCTTGGCCAATAGTTTGTTGAGGTGAATCTTTTCCAAAGCACCAATCTTCACCAGGCCTGTGCAATAGGGCCGGTCCTTGAAAAAAGTTTCCGCTGCTGCAATTTTTCCATTGCCAGCAATGTCAATCTTATTCAAAACCACCAATGCGGGTACTTTTAACTTGAGACCACTGAACAAAGCATCCAGCTCTTCCAATGGATCGTTCACATCGGCCAACAACAAAGCCAGGTCGGCATCTTCCAGTGCACCTTTAACGGCCTCCATCATTTTGTGGTGGAGTTTATATTTGGGATCAATGATGCCGGGCGTATCGGAAAAAATGACCTGGTATTCACCGGGTTTGTTCAAAAAAGCTTTGATGCGGTGACGGGTGGTTTGCACCTTGGGCGAAACAATGGCCATTTTCTCGCCCAAGAGGGCGTTCAGCAAGGTACTCTTGCCGGCATTCGGTTTGCCAAATATGTTCACGAATCCGGACTTCATGGTGTAATTTAAAATAAAAAAGCCTCTTTCGAGGCTTATCTGTTGCGAGGGAAGGGATCGAACCTCCGACCTTCGGGTTATGAGCCCGACGAGCTACCGCTGCTCTACCTCGCGATCTATTGGAGTGCAAAATTAAGGGAATCTCGTCCTCCAGCCAAATAAAAATGAAAATAACAGCAGATCTTAGTCTTCTTGCTTTTTCACGCTGGCGCCACCACTGGAATACACGTCCCTGCTTTGCAGGTTGCCTTTGTACTTGACATTGCTGCCCCCAGAAGCTTTCACACTCAATTCTTTGTTGACGGTCATGCGGATATCGGATGCCCCACTGGCTTCTAATTTGGCATAATTGGCTTGCAGTTCAAAACCCTTGACCGAGCTGGCCCCACTGGCTGAGACTTGGCAACGCTCCACATTCCCCGTTAAGCGCAAACTACAGGCCCCACTGGCGTCTATTTTAACCGACTGAAATTGCAATTCAGCTCCCATGTCACTGGCACCTGAAAATTCCAAATAAAGGTCCTCTCCTTTTAAAGGGCCCGTGCCTTTTACATTACAAGCACCGGAAGCTTCAATCCGGTTAAGCTTGTTGACCGTTACATAGGCTTTGATCTTGGTATTGCCCCAATTTTTCCAGTTCATGCCCTTGGCATCAAAATAGATGTGTAAAATATTGTCTTTTACTTCGGTCCTGATCCGGTCCAAAATTTGAAGGTCGGCTGCACTGATGGCCACGGCTGTTTCTGTACCCTGTGACAAATACAAGTCCATGGCACCCGAAATTTCTACCCCAGCAAAAGACCCCACATTGCGCACTTGCACATTGGCATCGTAGACAATGTTTTTGTCTTGCTGTGCCCAGGCCGATAAACTGACCAGGCTGATGCCCAATAAGAACCATATCTTTTTCATAACCGCTTTATTGTGTAACGAGAACCAAGAAATAAAGTTACAGTGCATGGGCTAAACTTGTATTTTTGTGTCTCCTCGGGGTGCTTTTGGGCAATGGCGCAAAGGCTGAGAAATACCCGTAGAACCTGAACAGGATAATGCCTGCGAAGGGAAGGTACACGCTGTTGTTTTCCTCCTTCTCCGTTATCCCTGTTCTATTTTTTAACTTTTAAAAATAGACAGGATGAAATCCACCACCGTTCTTTTGCTTTTGCTGCCCTTGGCCATGGCCGCCCAGAAACAGACTACGCCCATCCCTAAAGGGGCCCAACAACCACCCTTTCCTGCCCCCAAGTCAGCCCAAAACAAAACGACAGACCCCAACAGTGACACGGTCCCAACTACCGCCTATTTTCTGCAGCCCTTGGAAGTAAAAGCCATACGGGCCAGTGACCGGGCACCTTTTGCCAAAACCAATTTGGACAAATCCACTATCGAGAAAAACAATTTGGGCCAGGATATCCCCTTTTTGTTGCAACAAACTCCCTCTGTAGTGGTCCATTCAGACGCTGGCAATGGAGTGGGCTATACGGGCATCCGCATCCGCGGGACCGATGCTACCCGCATCAATGTAACACTCAACGGCATTCCCTACAACGATGCGGAAAGCATGGGAACTTTTTTTGTGAACCTACCCGATTTTGCTTCCTCGGTCAACAGCATACAAATACAAAGAGGGGTAGGTACTTCTTCTAATGGGGCCAGTGCTTTTGGTGCCACTTTGAACATGTCTACCAACAGTTTCCAAGGAAAACCCTACCTGGCTTTGAACAATTCGGTAGGCTCATTCCAGACCTTTAAAAACACCCTCTTGTTTGGCACGGGCTTAATGGGCAAACATTTTACCCTGGACGGTCGCCTCAGCAACGTGCAAAGCAATGGCTACATCGACCGGGCCAGTAGCCGACTCCGGGCATTTTATGTGAGTTTGGCTTTTACCCGTGAAAAATCATCTCTGCGCTTGAATGTCTTTTCTGGAAAAGAAAAAACCTACCAAGCTTGGTATGGCATTGATGCCAACACCCTGGCCAACAACCGCCGGTTCAACCCTGCGGGTACAGAAAAACCGGGTAGCCCCTACGAGAACCAAACGGATAACTATACCCAAACCCACTACCAACTGTTTTACAACTTGGCAGTCTCTTCTAAATGGTCTTTTCAAAATGCCTTTTTCCTGACCCGAGGAAAAGGATTTTATGAAGAGTACCGGGCCAATCAAAGGTTCACGAATTATGGCTTGGTGCCGCCCATCATTGGGGGCATCCCGCAATCCCGCACTGATTTGATCCGTCAATTGTGGTTGGACAATTATTTTTATGGCCAGATCCTTTCTCTTCAATACAAATCCAATAAACAAGAGTTTGTGATAGGTGGCGGTTGGAGCCAATACACAGGTGATCATTTTGGGCGTTTGCCTTGGGTAGAAAAAGGTCCACAGCCCAGCCCTGATTTTGCCTTTTATTTTACCCCAGCCCGCAAGTCCGATCACCACATCTATGCCAAATGGCAATACCGGCTCACCGATCAACTGAGCAGTTTTGTAGATCTACAATACCGTGGACTGCGCCACCAGATGAATGGGTTTCGCAACAATCCCCAATTGATCATTGACAGAAATTTTTCATTTTTCAATCCCAAAGCCGGATTGTCCTATGCCCAAAAGGGCTGGCTGGGATTTTTGAGTTTGGCCGTGGGCCAAAAAGAGCCCAACCGGGATGATTTTGAATCGGGTGCCAGCACCCAGCCCTTGTCAGAAAAACTCTACGACTGGGAAGCGGGGCTGGAGAAAAAAACCACGCGCTACCAATATGGATTTACCCTTTATCACATGGGTTACCGCAACCAATTGGTACAAACGGGTAAAATCAATGACGTGGGTGCTTACACTCGGGTGAACGTGGACCGCAGTGTGCGCATGGGGGTGGAACTACAAGGCAGTGTTGCTTTTACCTCCCAATGGCAACTGGGTGGCAACCTTACTTGGAGCCGCAACAAAATCAAATCTTTTACCGAGTTCATTGACGATTACGACAACGGTGGGCAAATCTTGGTGCAACACCAAAACACCGACATCGCTTTTTCTCCGCGTTTAACGGCACAACTCAACCTTAACTATGCGCCCAACACCCGTTGGAATTTTGGTTGGTCTCAAAGACACGTGGGCAGACAGTTTTTGGACAATACGCAAAACCCCAACCGTGCTTTGTCGGCATTCTGGGTGAGTGATCTAAAAGCCATTTACAACACCCAATGGCGCAAAGACAAACCCATACAAGTGATTGGACAAGTGAACAATGTATTCAACCATTTCTATGCCCCCAATGGTTACACCTTCAGCTATTTGGCAGGCGGACAAATGACCACAGAAAATTATTTTTATCCCATGGCAGGTATCCACTACATGCTGGCAGTAAACATTGGCTTTTGATTACTGCCCCACCAGAAAAACTGCATTCGCAAACAAGAGAAAACCATTTTCCCAAAAATTGCGGAACAAGGGGTCTTCGGCAAAATAAACCACGCTGCCCCTGCCCAAACTTTGTACACCCAACAAGAGTCCATCTTTTAATTTGGCCTTGACCTTGCTGCCAGCATAACCCGTAATATAATTGTCTTTTTTGAGGGTACCCACATTCCAACCCTCTTTCAACCATTCGTACAGGTTATCGTCTTGTTTCAAGGTATGGTAAAAATTGGGGTAACCAAAGCCCAGGGGATGGGTATTGTCCAGGTCCATTTTATAAATGGCCCCGGGGATGGATTGGTCCAAAAAGTCCCGCTCTCGGTCACCAAATTTTTTTACTTCTGTGTTGTTGGCTTCGGATTTGGTCTCTTTCATTTTAATGCCCCAATCGCTGGTAGCCATTTGTGCCACTGCATTTTCCAAAGCAATCAATTTGCCACCTGTGCGCACAAAATCTTTCAGTTTGTCTGCGGTAGATTTATCCGAGAAAAAACGATAAGACCCATCCGGGATGATGAGGACTTGGTAGTTTTTGAGGTCCAAACGGCCCAGGTCGTTGGCGTTCAACAATGTGAGTGGATAGTCCAAGATGCGGTCAAAATAATGCCACACCTCTCCTGCACCCAAGGAGCTGGCTCCCTCTCCTGTTAACAATGCTACTTTGGGTGCTTTGGCCAACACATGAATATCGGGCGATCCCAGGTCGGAACCCTTATCCATCCAACCCGAAGACAGTGCTTCAGGGCTGATGCGCAAGCGGTCGCAAAGCTGGCGGGTTTGTTCCAAAGCCGATGGGGCATTGCTGGTCTTCAAGACAATCAAACTGCCCCTGTCCCAAGTTTTGCCATTGTAAACAAATGGCTTCTCGGCCCAACGTACTTTGATGTTGGCTTGTAACAATTGCGACAACAATTGCGCACTGTGAAAACCATTGTAAGGAATCAACCAACCAAAACCATTGGCGGCAACAGAAGCTTTGGGGGCAGGCGCTGCAGGTACACCCACGGATAATTTTTCTTTGACCGCATAAGCTTTGATGCCATGCGCATAAGCCGCCGACCAAGCCGTGATGTCGTAAGTATTGGAATCACTAACAGCCGTTTTGGGTTCCAACAAAACCCTGGCCAGAACACCCTTGGGTTGGGCCGCCGTCACGGCCAAATGAAATCCTTCATCGGCAAAACCTTCTTCCTTGCCAGAGAAATAATTATACCCAGAAAAAGTTTTGTTGTTGAGGCTGCCGGATTGGATACCATTGTTGTCCAGCAATTTCTTTAGTGCCAAGAGTTTGGCTTCTTCCTTGTGGGTAAACACATAGGTTTTGTACACGCTGTTTTGTGCTTGGCGGCTGTCGTCAAAAAATTGTTTAAAGGACTGGACCAATTTTGCTTGGTGCTTGGAAACTGTTTCCAAGGTAGAAAGGCCAGTGGTAAAATGGTGTTGGGCCCGGTCGGTCAAGGTGAGGGTGTCGCCGTCTTCGTTCAAGATGGCCAAGCCAGCTCGGATACCACCTTGCTCATAGGTCATTCCAATGGCGCCATTGTAAATGGGATAGGTATCCCCATAAGAAGGATACAACAAATCAAATCTTTCCTTGGTAAAATACAACCAGTTTTTGGCATCAAAATAAGCAGCATGGTTTTTCCCGATCAACTCTTGGAACTGTCTTTGCCAAGGGGTAATTACCTCATGAAAGGGTTCGGCTGCTGGGGCAAAATAATAGGGTTCATTGAAGCCCTGTTCGTGGTAATCCACGTGCACTTGGGGCATCCACTCTTGGTATTTTTTCAAGCGTTGTTGGGTCTCAATTTGCGTTTGCCAGGCCCAGTCTCGGTTGAGGTCAAAATTATAGTGGTTGCTCCTGCCACCGGGCCAGGGTTCCGCATGTTCGCGGCTGGCCGGATCGGCATTGAATTTTTTTCCTACCACACTGTTGTACCAATTGATGTAGCGGTCACGCCCATCGGGGTTGATACAGGGATCCATGACCACCACTGTGTTTTTTAGCCAAGCTTGTACATTTTGTTGGGTTGAATTGGCCATGGCGTATAAGGTCAACAAAAAAGCCTCAGATGAAGACGCTTCATTGCCGTGCACGTTGTAGCTCAACCACAAAATGGCTGGTGCGTTTTCTGTTTGAGGTGCCATGCGGTCCTTGGTCAGGCCTGCCAAACGCAAATTGTTGAGCCGAATTTGCTCCAGGTTGCGCATGTTCTCAGGGCTGCTCACCACCACCAAATTCAATTCCCTTCCTTCATTGGTCTCGCCATAAGGAATGACTTTTACTTGGGCACTATTGGCTGCGGCAACAGCCTTGGCATATTCTACAATGCGGTGGTGGCGTGTGAATTGGGTGCCAACGGGATAACCCAAAAATTGTTCTGGAGAGGTCAAGGTTTGGGCCAGGGAAGAAAGGGTAAAAAACAAGGTTCCTACTAATACCCAGGTGGTTTTCAACATGTGCTTGGTTTAAGTGGGCGGTAAGTTACGTTGAAAGCACAAACCAAGGTGAAAGCAGCCAGAAAATGCCTTAACTTTTGACCCATTTTAAAGCCAAAACATGACCCCTTTGTTTTCCCTGCCTGCACCCAGACATTTGTTGTTGACCAGTATTTCCCTGCTGGGTCTTTTGACCTTGGTTAGCGCCCAACCCCAATGGAACATTGTGGGACCAGGTAAAGCCATCGATCCCTACCACTACCAAGTAACCAAAAGAGCTGTATACAACCAAGCTGCTGTCAGCAGTGCGCATCCCTTGGCCAGCCAAGTGGGAGCAGCCATCATGAAAAATGGCGGCAATGCTTTTGATGCAGCCATCGCCACCCAATTGGCCTTGGCCGTGGTTTACCCCAATGCGGGTAATTTGGGCGGAGGAGGATTTCTTTTGGCCCGTAAAGCAAAAGGAGAATTGATAGGCATTGATTACAGAGAAGCGGCACCCGAAAAAGCCAGCCGAGACATGTATTTGGATGCCCAAGGAAATGCACAAATCAACTTGAGTCAAAATGGGCATTTGGCCAGTGGAATTCCGGGCACGGTGGCGGGTTTGTTTGCCACCCTTCCTTATGCCAAACTCTCTTTTGCGCAACTGGTACAACCTGCCATTGACTTGGCGGCCAAAGGATTTGTATTGACCGAAAAAGAAGCGGCCAGCATCAACAGTGTAAAAGAATCCATTCGCCGCATGAGCACCCAACCCACTGCTTTTTACAAGGAACAAAAATGGAAAGTAGGTGATACTTTGGTTCAACCCGAATTGGCTGAAACCTTGATCCGGATGAAACAACAAGGTGCCAAAGGATTTTATGAAGGCCGAACAGCCGCTTTGTTGGTGGCTGAAATGGAGAGGGGAAAAGGTTTGATCAGCGCAAAAGATTTACAATCTTATACGGCCAAACTCAGAGAGCCCTTGCGCTTTACCTACCGCGGCCACGAGATCATCAGCTTTGCACCGCCCAGCAGTGGCGGCATCATTTTGGCCCAATGTTTCAAATGGATGGAACCCTATGATTTGGGCAAAATGGGTTTTCAAAGTGCAGAAGCAGTTCAAATCATGGTAGAAGCAGAACGCCTGGCTTATGCCGATCGAGCCGAACATTTGGGAGACCCCGATTTTTACAAAGTACCAGTTGCCACGTTGGTGTCTGCAGATTACACCAAAAAAAGATGGGCCAACTTTCAACCCAAATTGGCCGGCAAGAGCAGTGAAGTAAAAGCAGGCAGCATAAAGCCCGAGAGCGAAGAAACCACCCATTTGAGCATCATAGACCGCGAGGGAAACATGGTGGCCGTGACCACCACTTTGAATGGGTCCTATGGTTCCAGAACCGTAGTGGGTGGGGCAGGATTTTTGTTGAACAATGAAATGGATGATTTCAGTGTCAAGCCCGGTGTCCCCAACATGTATGGGGCCATTGGCGGAGAAGCCAATGCCATTGCACCAGGTAAAAGAATGTTGTCTTCCATGACGCCTACTTTGGTGGTCAAAGAAGGCTTGCCCTATTTGACCATTGGAACACCAGGCGGCACCACCATTCCCACTTCGGTTTTACAAGCTTTGGTCAACATCATTGACCATGGCATGAACACGGGAGACGCCATTGATGCACCCAAATTCCACCACCAATGGTTGCCCGATGAGGTCATGGTAGAGAAAGACTTTTCGGCAAAGACCAAAGAGCAATTACAAAAAATGGGGTATAAGTTAACCGAACGCGGCGCCATTGGCAGGACGGAGGGCATTCGCCTTTTGCCCAACAAAAAGAAAGAAGCCGCAGCTGACAAAAGAGGAGACGATTCGGTATCAGGATTTTAAAGCAAAGCTGCATGTACGATCATTTTTTAGCAGATTGCCGCAAAAGGTTTCAGTACTACAAATCATTGGGCGATAGCGTATTTTCACAATTACCCAACCAACAAGGACTTTTTTGGGAACCCGTGGCAGGGGCCAACAGCATGGCCATCATTGTGCAACACCTGTACGGTAACATGTTGAGCCGTTGGACCGATTTTTTGACCACAGATGGTGAAAAAACCTGGAGAGAAAGAGATGCTGAATTTGAGCCTTTGGACCAGGATCCACAAGTGGTCTTGGACAAATGGGAAAAAGGATGGGCCTGTCTGTTTGCTGCTTTGGACAAAATGACAAAATGACGGTAGCCGACTTGGACCGAACCATTTACATTCGATCCGAACCCTTGAAAGCTTTCGATGCCATTTTACGCCAATTGGCCCATTACCCTTACCACGTAGGCCAGATCGTTTATTTGGGCAAGTGTTTGGCGGGCCCAGATTGGCAATCACTGAGCATCCCCAAAGGAGCGTCGGCACAATATTTGCAAAAAGTGCAAGCCGAACAACAACAAAAAGCAGCCACTGACCCCAACAGCAGTCCAACAGAAAAATGAAACACCTCCTCAAACAATTGGTTCCCCCCTTGGCGCATGCTTTGCGATGGTACCGTCCGCGTTATGGCTGGATTTTGTTTGGATTAAAACCCTTTTTCTATGAAGGGCAATTGTTGCGGCAATCCCCAACCCTATAAGTCTTTTTGGGCCTTCCATTTTTCAGCCGCAAAATTGGCTGCGCGGGCCGTCAAAGCCATGAAAGTGAGGGA